>NZ_JBEYYR010000011.1:0-254862 GCF_040645635.1 Streptomyces sp. NPDC046727 | reverse complement strand
GCCCGCAGGGCCATCGCCGAAGGCGACGCGCAGCGCCCTTGACGCGGACCGCGGAAGCACGACACTCACCGAGAAGCGAGCGGCCCAACGGTCACTTGTTCACTCCACGGTGAACAGCTCAGGATTGGGGGCGAGTAGGGCTCGCTTGGCCCAGAGCTCCAGCAGCTCGAGGTTCGAGCATGCCTTCACTCGCTCGCGTACGCCGTAAATCACAGGGATGCCGCGCCACTCCAGGATGCTGACGATCATCTCTTGGCGACCCTGGATGAGCCCCTGCTTTCTTCCTTCTGCACGTGCCTGTTCGAACAACGAGTCTCGATCGAAGTGCTGGCTCGTCACCATCAACTCCCTCCGCGTCTCGAACTAACGGCCGATTGCTCACTCCTTGGTGAACAGCTCCGCCGCATCCGTGGCGTGAACGGCTCGCTGTGCCCAGAGCTCCACCTGGCCGAGGTCCGTGCAGCTCTGGACTCGCTCGCGGTCGGCGTCGGACATCGAGAGACCGCGCCATTCGAGGATCTGGAGAACCATCTCGGCCTTGGCCTGCGCCCGGCCCTCTTCCCGGCCTTCTTCCCGGCCCTGTTCTCGGCCTTCCTCGCGTACCTGCTCGGCCAGCGGGTGTCGCCAGAAGTACTGGATCGCCGTCATCAGGTCCCTCCACATCTGCTTCGCCTGGGGGTCGGCCAGGCATGAGTCGACGAACTGCACGAAGACCGCGGCACTGTCGGAATCGATGGTCCGCAGGGCGGATGCCAGGGCCTCCAGTATGGCCGGAGCCTGCGGGCCACGTCCGTGTGTCATGGCCGAGAGCACCGCAAGGGTGACGTCCTGCTTGGCCTGCCGCTCGTCCTCGATCACCGGGACGTTGTCCGGCCCGAGCACCAGCGGACGTACCGTCAGCGAGTCCCACCCCGAAAAGCCGAACCGGATCGGCCGCGAGGCCCACTTCGCGGTAGTCCTGCTCTGCGTGATGACGATCAGCACCGGCTCGCACCGGTACTTCTCGTACAGGTACGACAGGTAGTACGGCCAGCTGCCCCGCTTGCGGTCGTCCACCTTCCCCTGCGACTCCACGACCAACAGGTACGTGCCCTCGTCCGTCTCCGCCCGCAACAACGTGTCCACGCGCCGCTCGACCGGTTCGATCTCGGTGAGGTCCACGTTCAGCGCGACGATCTCCCTCGGTTCCGGGAACGGCACGTGCAGCACCCGCTGTAACGCCTTCGTCAGCAGCGCCGGATCCTTCTGGAAGATCCGGTGCAACGCCTCATGCGACGAGCCGACCATCACGCGCCTCCAACTCGCACCACACGTACTTCCCCCGGTCCCCGAACCGAGCCGACGGCTGCCACCCCCAGTACTCCGCGCACGCCACCACCAGCCCCAGGCCCCGCCCCTCCTCCAGCTCCAGGGCCTGCTCCAACGGCACCGGCGGCTCGGGCGGCGCCGGGTCCGTGTCCCACGCCCCGATCCACACCAGACCCTCCGGCGACCGGCGCACCCTCAGCGCGGCCGGCCCCTTGGTGTGCCGTACCGCGTTCGACACCAGCTCCGTTGCCAGGAGTTCCGCCGTGTCCGCGAGGGCGGTCAGGTCGTGCAGCGTCAGGATCGTGCGCAGGGTGCGGCGGCAGACGGTCACCGCTCTGAGGTCGTTGGGGATGTAGAGGGTGTAGTCCCAGGTCTCGGGCATACGTCAGCTCCGATTCGGTGGTGGGGATCTCGCGCGCAGGGCAAAACAGAACGCTTCCACTGCGTGTGCGTCTCATCACCGACGGTATGGCTTACTTGTTAGCCGCAGCAAGCCGATCCCGTAATCTGACCCCGAACGGGTCGCGCCTGCGCGCGTGTTGAAATAAGGAGCGATCGATGGTCCTGAGGCGCGAACCAACGGCGCGGCAGATGCGCCTGGCGGTCGAGCTGCGCCGGCTCCGCGACGCGGCAGGCCTCGCAGCACGGGAAGCGGCAGCCCTGCTCGGGGTGACTCATCCGGTCATCAGTCAGATCGAATCCGGCATCGCGGGCGTGAGCGAGCAACGGCTGCGTCGGCTCGCGGCCCACTACTCCTGCACGGACGAGGAGTTCATCGACGCCCTGGTTGCGATGGCGACAGATCGTACGCGTGGCTGGTGGGAGGAGTACCGAGGGCTGCTGCCCGCGCCCTTCCTGGATCTGGCCGAGCTGGATCACCACTCTCGGTTTCAGTACAACGTGGGCATCCTGCTCGTGCCCGGTCTGCTGCAGACCGAGGACTACGCTCGTGCGGTATACGCCACCAGAATCCCTGAACTCAACCAAGAAGAACTGGAGTTGCGTGTACGTCACCGCATGGCACGCCGTGTGATTCTCGAAGGTCCGTCGCCTGTCCCCTTCGATGCGGTGATCCACGAGGCAGCGCTACGGATCATGGTTGGCACGCGGGCCGCAGCACGGGCCCAGCTCGCCCACATCCTGGAACTCTCCGAAGCGGATCACATCACCGTACGGGTCGTTCCCTTCGACCTGGAAAGCTTCTCGTGGGGCGCCAGCACAATGGCCTACCTGGGCGGCCAGGTGACGAAACTGGACACCGTGATCCGCGATGCCCCCACCGGTGCGATCTACGTCGACGCAGAAGATCAGCTTGCTACGTACCGAGCCCGTTACCAGAAGGTGAGAGCCATGGCACTCGGACCCGAACGGTCACGCGACCTCATCCAGAGGCTGACGAAAGAGCTGTGAGGCACCCATGACCAGCCCGGACAACTGGCGAAAGTCCTCCTACTCCGCCGGCGGTGACGGCGACGACTGCGTGGAGATCGCCACGTCCCCCACCCGCACAGCCATCCGCGACTCCAAGGCCCCCGCCCAGGCCCCCCTCACCTTCCCCACCCCCGCCTTCACCGCCTTCCTCGAAGCCCTGAAGAAGAAGCCGTAACCCACTGTCACACCCCGCCTGTACCGTCGGATCATGGCTCAACAGGCGGGGAATCCCACGAGCGGCGAGCGGCGGCTCGCCGTGCTCGAAGGTGTGCTGGAGCGGATCACGTACGCCAACGAGGAGAACGGCTACACGGTCGCCCGGGTCGACACCGGCAGAGGCGCCGGAGATCTCCTCACCGTGGTCGGCGCGCTGCTCGGTGCCCAGGTGGGGGAGTCCCTGCGCATGGAGGGCCGCTGGGGGTCCCATCCCCAGTACGGCAAGCAGTTCCACGTCGAGAACTACACGACACTCCTGCCGGCCACCGTCCAGGGCATCCGGCGCTATCTGGGCTCCGGGCTGGTCAAGGGGATCGGGCCGGTCTTCGCCGACCGGATCACGCAGCACTTCGGGCTGGACACCCTGCGGGTCATCGAGGAGGAGCCGAAGCGGCTCATCGAGGTCCCCGGCCTCGGACCCAAGCGGACGAAGAAGATCGCCGACGCCTGGGAGGAGCAGAAGGCGATCAAGGAGGTCATGCTCTTCCTGCAGACCGTCGAGGTGTCGACGTCGATCGCCGTGCGGATCTACAAGAAGTACGGGGATGCCTCCATCTCCGTGGTGAAAGAGAACCCGTACCGGCTCGCCGCCGATGTCTGGGGTATCGGCTTCCTCACGGCTGACAAGATCGCCCAGTCCGTCGGCATCCCTCACGACAGTCCCGAGCGTGTGAAGGCCGGCCTGCAGTACGCGCTGTCGCAGTCCGCCGACCAGGGGCACTGCTTCCTGCCGGAGGAGCGGCTGATCGCGGATGCCGTCAAGCTTCTCCAGGTGGACACCGGGCTGGTCATCGAGTGTCTCGCCGAGCTGGCCGAGCCGGAGGAGGAGGGCGAGGAACCCGGCGTCGTACGGGAGAAGGTGCCCGGACCCGACGGCGGCGGCGAGGAATACGTCAGCGGTGTCTACCTCGTCCCCTTCCACCGCGCCGAACTGTCCCTCTCCGCCCAGCTCCTGCGCCTCCTGCGGACCGGCGAGGACCGGATGCCGGCCTTCCGGGACGTCGACTGGAGCAAGGCGCTCGGCTGGCTGAAATCCCGTACCGGTGTCGACCTCGCCCCCGAGCAGGAGGCCGCCGTCAAGCTCGCGCTCACCGAGAAGGTCGCCGTCCTCACCGGCGGTCCCGGCTGCGGAAAGTCGTTCACCGTCCGCTCGATCGTGGAGCTGGCCCGGGCCCGGCGCGCCAAGGTGCTGCTCGCCGCCCCGACCGGGCGGGCCGCCAAGCGGCTGTCCGAGCTGACCGGCGCCGAGGCGTCCACGGTGCACCGGCTGCTGGAGCTGAAACCGGGCGGGGACGCGGCGTACGACCGGGACCGGCCGCTCGACGCCGACCTCGTGGTCGTCGACGAGGCGTCCATGCTCGACCTGCTGCTCGCCAACAAGCTGGTGAAGGCCGTACCTCCGGGGGCTCATCTGCTGTTCGTCGGGGACGTCGACCAGCTGCCCAGTGTCGGGGCGGGGGAGGTTCTCCGTGATCTCCTCGCCGACGGGAGTCCCCTTCCGGCGGTCCGGCTCACCCGGGTCTTCCGGCAGGCGCAGCAGTCCGGTGTCGTCACCAACGCGCACCGGATCAACGCGGGGCAGCATCCGCTCACCGACGGGATGAAGGACTTCTTCCTGTTCGTCGAGGACGACACGGAGGCCGCCGGCCGGCTCACCGTCGATGTGGCCGCGCGGCGAATTCCGGCCAAGTTCGGACTCGACCCGCGCCGTGACATCCAGGTTCTGGCCCCCATGCACCGGGGTCCGGCCGGTGCCGGCGCGCTCAACGGGCTGCTCCAGCAGGTCATCACGCCCGGGCGGCCCGATGTGCCGGAGAAGCGGTTCGGTGGCCGGGTCTTCCGGGTCGGCGACAAGGTCACCCAGATTCGTAACAATTACGAGAAAGGGAAGAACGGTGTCTTCAACGGCACCGTGGGCGTCGTCACCTCGCTCGATCCGGTCGACCAGCGCCTGACGGTGCTGACGGACGAGGATGAGGAGGTTCCGTACGAATTCGACGAACTGGACGAACTGGCTCACGCGTACGCGGTGACCATTCACCGCTCGCAGGGAAGTGAATATCCCGCCGTGGTGATCCCCGTCACCACCGGAGCATGGATGATGCTCCAGCGGAACCTGCTGTACACAGCGGTCACCCGGGCCCGACAGCTGGTCGTCCTCGTCGGTTCACGCAAGGCGATCGGGCAGGCGGTGCGCACGGTGTCGGCCGGACGGCGCTGCACGGCCCTCGACTTCAGACTCGGCGCGAAAAATGATCGATCAAATGAGTCATGAAGGTCACAGAGCACTTCCCGTTGCCCCTCGGAGGGGGCAGGATGAGCAGGTTGACGGCACTGAGTGCCGCCGATAGGCCCAATGGTCGACCCCGAGTGCACTCTCCTGAGCCAAATGGGGGATGGTAGAGACAGTCAGGGCACCTCGAAGATGAGGCACTACGTCGGTGAGGGAAGACGTGAGCGACAACTCTGTAGTACTGCGGTACGGCGACGGCGAGTACACCTACCCGGTGGTCGACAGCACCGTCGGCGACAAGGGCTTCGACATCGGGAAGCTCCGCGCCCAGACCGGTCTGGTGACGCTGGACAGCGGTTACGGCAACACGGCCGCCTATAAATCCGCGATCACCTACCTCGACGGCGAGGCGGGCATCCTCCGCTACCGCGGCTACCCCATCGAGCAGCTGGCCGAGCGCTCCACCTTCCTTGAGGTGGCGTACCTGCTGATCAACGGCGAGCTGCCCACCGTCGACGAGCTGACGACGTTCAAGGACGACATCACGCGGCACACGCTGCTGCACGAGGACGTCAAGAACTTCTACAAGGGCTTCCCGCGCGACGCCCACCCGATGGCCATGCTGTCGTCGGTCGTCTCGGCGCTGTCCACCTTCTACCAGGACAGCCACAACCCGTTCGACGAGCGCCAGCGCGACCTCTCCACGATCCGCCTGCTCGCCAAGCTTCCGACGATCGCGGCGTACGCGTACAAGAAGTCGATCGGTCACCCGTTCGTCTACCCGCGCAACGACCTCGGCTACGTCGAGAACTTCCTGCGCATGACCTTCTCGGTGCCGGCGCAGGAGTTCGAGCTGGACCCGGTCGTGGTCTCCGCGCTGGACAAGCTGCTGATCCTGCACGCCGACCACGAGCAGAACTGTTCGACGTCGACGGTCCGCCTGGTCGGCTCGTCGCAGGCGAACATGTTCGCGTCGATCTCCGCCGGCATCTCCGCCCTGTGGGGCCCGCTGCACGGCGGCGCCAACCAGTCCGTGCTGGAGATGCTGGAGGGCATCCAGGCCAACGGCGGCGACGTCGACTCCTTCATCCGCAAGGTGAAGAACAAGGAGGACGGCGTCCGCCTGATGGGCTTCGGCCACCGGGTCTACAAGAGCTTCGACCCGCGCGCCAAGATCATCAAGGCCGCCGCGCACGACGTCCTCTCCGCGCTCGGCAAGTCCGACGAGCTGCTGGACATCGCGCTGAAGCTCGAGGAGCACGCGCTCTCCGACGACTACTTCGTCTCGCGCAACCTCTACCCGAACGTCGACTTCTACACCGGTCTGATCTACCGGGCCATGGGCTTCCCGACCGAGATGTTCACGGTCCTGTTCGCCCTCGGCCGCCTGCCGGGCTGGATCGCCCAGTGGACCGAGATGATCAAGGAGCCGGGCTCCCGTATCGGCCGCCCGCGCCAGATCTACACGGGTGTCGTCGAGCGCGACTTCGTTCCGGTCGAGGAGCGCTGACACCTGCCGGTGAGGGGCCTGCCCGACGGGTGGGCCCCGAAGCAGCGGTGACAAGACAAGCGGAAGGCGCCCTGAGACGTCGGTCCCCCCACGGGCCGACGACCAGGGCGCCTTCCCATGTCCCGGTGCGGATTCCCCCCACGGGATCCGGCCGGGCGCTCGGAGAGGACAGCGCCTGAAATCGCTGTCTTGAGCACAACGAGCAAAACTCGCCGTACTCCAGTGATGCGGTGCGATCTGCCGGGACAACGCACGCTGGGAGGGCCGCTCAAAGCTCCCCGGTGTACGTGCCCCGGCAACGCATCTCTGAGGAAGTCCCCCAAGACATCCCCAGATGCCAGTCAGCGCCCCCCAAGACGCTGGTCTGACATCGCCAACTTAGACCTTCGAACCCCTTCGATGGTTACGTTCGCATCACTGTGATCTGCGTCTCTTGCATATGTCCTTTAGGTGCGCAAGAGCCCCGATACGGCAATCGAGGCTCAAGCGTAAGGAAGATGCGCGAGCCTTGTGAAGAGCTTATGTGAGGCTCGCGCCGGACTCCAGGGGGACCGGGACATCGGTCCAGGTGTTTGCCACCGGATTCACCGGAAGGTCCGCAGCCGCAGGCTGTTGGTCACCACGAACACCGAGGAGAAGGCCATCGCGGCCCCCGCGATCATCGGGTTGAGCAGCCCGGCGGCGGCCAGCGGCAGCGCGGCGACGTTGTAGCCGAAGGCCCACACCAGGTTGCCCTTGATGGTGGCGAGCGTCCTGCGGGACAGCCGGATCGCGTCCGCGGCCACGCGCAGGTCTCCGCGCACCAGCGTCAGGTCACCGGCCTCGATCGCCGCGTCGGTGCCGGTGCCCATGGCCAGGCCCAGGTCGGCGGTGGCGAGCGCGGCGGCGTCGTTCACCCCGTCGCCGACCATCGCCACGGTCCGCCCCTCGCGGCGCAGCCGTCGTACGACGTCCACCTTGTCCTCGGGCAGCACCTCGGCGAACACGTTCGAGGCGTCGATGCCGACGGACTTCGCGACCGCCTCGGCGACCGTGCGGTTGTCCCCGGTGAGCAGCATCGGCGTGAGTCCCAGCGCGCGCAGCTCGCGGACCGCCTCGGCGCTGGTCTCCTTGACGGCGTCGGCGACGGCGAGGACCCCGCGGGCCCGCCCGTCCCAGCCGGCCACGACGGCCGTACGGCCCTGCTGCTCGGCCTCGCGGGCCGCGCGGGCCAAGTCCTGCGGCAGCTCGTCGTACAGGCGCCCCACGGCCACCTCGCGGCCGTCCACGCGTCCGCGTACGCCCCGTCCGGGCACGTTCTCGAAGTGCTCGACCGGCGGCAGTGCTCCGGCCCTCCCCCACGCTCCGCTTCGCTCGTGCGGGGGGACCCCCGTCTCGGCGCCCGCGGCGATGGCGCGGGCCACCGGGTGCTCGGAGGCGTGCTCCAGGGCGCCCGCGAGCCGCAGCAGCTCCTTCTCGTCCTCGCCGTCGGTGACGTAGACCGCCTGGAGGCTCATCCGGCCGGTGGTGACCGTGCCGGTCTTGTCCAGGACGACCGTGTCCACGCGCCGCGTGGACTCCAGCACCTCGGGGCCCTTGATCAGGATGCCGAGCTGGGCGCCGCGCCCGGTGCCGACCATCAGCGCGGTCGGCGTGGCGAGGCCCAGCGCGCAGGGGCAGGCGATGATCAGCACGGCGACGGCGGCCGTGAACGCGGCGACCGTGTCCCCGGTGGCGGCCAGCCAGGCACCGAAGGTGCCGAGTGCGATGAGGATGACGACGGGCACGAAGACGGCGGAGACCCGGTCGGCGAGCCGCTGCACCTCGGCCTTGCCGTTCTGCGCGTCCTCCACCAGCCTCGCCATCCGGGCGAGCTGGGTGTCCGCGCCGACCCGGGCGGCCTCCACCACCAGCCGGCCGCCCGCGTTGACCGTGGCGCCGGTGACCCGGTCGCCGGGCGCGACGTCCACCGGCACCGACTCGCCGGTCAGCATGGACGCGTCCACCGCGGAGACGCCCTCCACGACCGTGCCGTCGGTGGCGATCTTCTCGCCGGGCCGTACGACGAACCGGTCGCCGACCGCCAGATCCGCGACCGGAATCCGCACCTCACGGCCGTCGCGCAGTACCGCCACGTCCTTGGCGCCCAGCTCCATCAGGGCCCTCAGGGCGGCGCCGGCGCGGCGCTTGGAGCGGGCCTCCAGATAGCGGCCGAGCAGGATCAGCGCGACGACCCCGGCGGCGACCTCCAGGTAGATGGTGGAGGCGCCGTCCATGCGGGAGACGGTGAGGCGGAACTCGTCGTGCATGCCGGGCATGCCCGCGTCGCCGAAGAACAGTGCCCACAGCGACCAGCCGAACGCGGCCAGCGTGCCGACCGAGACCAGGGTGTCCATGGTGGCGGCGCCGTGCCGGAGGTTGGTCCAGGCGGCGCGGTGGAAGGGGGCGCCGCCCCAGACGGCGACCGGCGCGGCGAGGGTGAGCGAGAGCCACTGCCAGTTGTCGAACTGGAGCGCGGGGACCATCGCGAGCAGGACCACGGGGGCGGCGAGCAGCGCGGAGAGGAGGAGGCGGTGCCGGAGGGAGCCGAGTTCCTCGTCGCGTTCGGGTGCCTCCGGCTCGGCCTCGAGCGCGGGCTCCGGCGGGGCGGGCTCCTCGGCGGTGTAGCCGGTCTTCTCCACGGTGGCGATCAGGTCGGCGACCCGGACGCCGTCGGCGTAGGCGACCTTGGCCTTCTCGGTGGCGAAGTTGACGGTGGCGCGCACGCCGGCCATCCGGTTGAGCTTCTTCTCCACCCGGGCGGCGCAGGAGGCGCAGGTCATCCCGCCGATGAGCAGCTCGACCTCGGCGGTGCCCGCCGTGGGGGCCGCTGTCTCGTCGGTGGTGCTGGTCATGTCCGGACTCCAGACATCGGACCGGGCCGTACGGAGCCAGTATCAGCTGGTCGGCACGGCCCGGTCGGGGAAGGGGGTGGGGCTTTTCCTGCTCAGGCCTTGCCGGCCAGCTCGAAGCCGGCCTCGTCCACGGCGGCGCGCACGGCCTCGTCGTCCAGCGGGGCCTCGGACACGACGGTCACCTCGCCGGTCGACGCGACGGCCTTCACCGAGCTGACGCCCGGGATCTGGGAGATCTCACCGGAGACGGAGCCCTCGCAGTGGCCACAGCTCATGCCGGTCACCTGGTAGACGGTGGTGACGGAGCCGGGAGTGTCGGTCTGGGCGGTCATGTCGTTACTCCTCGTCGAGGCGTGTGGGGCCGGTGGGAACCCGAAGAGGTCCCACGCTTCGTCCACTGTACCCCTAGGGGGTATTCACCCGAACTAGGGACCTCCATCTCCGGGCGGTGTGGCGGATCCGTGTCACGTGCGGCCGAGCCGGTCGCCCACCAAGGGCTCCAGATAGCGGATCAGGACGTCCTTGGTCTCCTGGACGTACGCCGCGCGCTCGGCTCCCTCGTGGGCGAGGACCAGCTCCAGGCCGGCCTTGTAGATGCCGAGGCAGACGTGGGCCGTGCGGGTGACGTCGGCCGGTGCGGCGTCGGGCATGAGCGAGCCGAGCAGCGCCTCGATCCGGCCGGTCACGGTCGTGTGCAGCTGGTCGTGCGCCTCGGCCATCCGGCCCGGGATGTCGGGGCCGTGCATGAGCGCGAAGAAGACCGGGTGGTCGGTGTTGAAGGCCATGAACCGGTCGACGGCCGAGCCGATGGCCTCCTCCAGTGAGGTGGCGGGGTCGACGGGGGCCAGCGCCTCGCCGTACGCCTCCCGCATCTCGTGCATCAGCCGGTCAGCCAGCTCGATCGCGATCGCTTCCTTGTTCGGGAAGAACTGGTAGAGCGTGCCGGGCGAGACGCCGGCCTCGCGGGCGATGGCGTTGGTGCTGGCGGCGGTGTAGCCGGTGGTGCAGAAGACCTGGGCGGCGGCTGTGAGCAGCTGTGCGATACGGCGTTCGCCGCGGGCCTGGCGCCGGCGCGGCTGCTGCTCCTTCTCCGTGGTGTCGGGCACGCGTTATCCCCAGCTCTCAGAACGCGATTGACAAACGCGAGTGGTCGCTCGCATTCTGGTGAAACGCGAGCGATCTCTCGTGTTTGTCAGTCTATGGCAATGGCTCATCCATGCTGCCGTGCTTGCGCGCGGCCGTGCTGGTCAGGGTGAACAGGGTGAAGGGGACACCGCACGATGGCCGAAATCGACACACCCTCGCGCTCGGGGGAGCAGCGTGCGGAGGCCGAGGGCACGGGGGAAGGGCGTGCCGGGGAGGCGCGCTCCCGAGAAGGGCGCTCGGGTAAGGGGCGCGCGGCCGAGGAGACGCGGCAGGCGCCGCCCCGGATCGGTCGCTGGACCCGGTTCGTGACCGCACGCCCGCGGCTGTCCCTCCTGGTGGCCCTGGTGCTCACCGCGCTCGCCGTGCTGGCCGGCAGCGGGGTCGCGGACCGTCTCGGCAGCGGCGGCTGGGAGGACCCGGCCGCCGAGTCGACGTACGCGACCAAGGCGCTGGAGCGCGAGTTCCCCGATTCGCAGCCGAACCTGCTGCTCCTGGTCGACGCGGGCCGCGCCTCGGTCGACGACCCGGCGGTGGCCGCCGAGGCCCGCGCCCTGGCCGCGCGGCTGGCGGGGGAGAAGGGCGTGACCGGCGTCGGCTCCTACTGGCAGAGCAAGTCGCCCGCCCTGCGCGCCAAGGACGGTCACGAGGCTTTGATCGCCGCCCGTCTCACCGGTGACGAGAGCGCGATGGGCCGCACCCTGGACCGCATGGCCCCGCACTACCGGGGCGCGCACGGCCCGGTCCAGGTGAAGATCGGCGGCATCATCGCGGTGCGGCACGAGATGCAGTCGATCATCAAGGAGGACCTCACCCGCGCCGAGATGATCGCCCTGCCGATCACCCTGGTGCTGCTGGTCATGGTCTTCGGCAGCGCGGTCGCCGCCCTGCTCCCGCTGGGCATCGGCATCGTCGCCATCCTGGGGACGAACGCGGTGCTGCGCGGCCTGACGACCTTCACCGACGTCTCGGTCTTCGCCCTCAACCTCACCACGGCCCTCGGCCTCGGCCTCGCCATCGACTACGCCCTGTTCATAGTCCGGCGCTACCGCGAGGAGCTGTCCACCGGCGCCGCCCCGCTGACCGCCGTGGGCACGGCCCTGCGCACAGCCGGCCGCACGGTGCTCTTCTCCGCCCTCACCGTCGCGGTCTCCCTGGCCGCCATGATGCTCTTCCCGCAGTACTTCCTGCGGTCCTTCGCCTACGCCGGTATCGCGGTGGTGCTCCTCGCGGCGGCGGCCGCCCTGATCCTGCTGCCGGCCGCGCTGGTCCTGCTCGGCCACCGGGTCAACTCCCTGGACCTGCGCCGTCTCGTCCGCCGGGGCCGTGAGCCGAAGCCGGCCGAGGGCACGGCCTGGGCGCGTACGGCCGGCCTGGTGATGCGCCGCGCCCCGCTGTTCGCGCTCGGCACCACAGCCCTGCTGGTGCTGCTCGGACTGCCGTTCCTGGGCGTGAAGTTCGGCACGGCCGACGACCGGCAGCTGCCCTCCGGCGCCGAGTCCCACGTGGTGCAGCAGCACGTCCGCGAGGGCTTCCCCGGCAGCCCCGGCGGCGGCCTGGAGATCCTCGCCGAGGGCCGGGTCACCGAGGCCCAGTACGCCGCCTACAAGCAGCGGGTGGCCGCCCTGCCCGAGGTGGCCCGCGTCGACGGTCCCCTGGTCAGGGGCGACGCCGCCTACTTCACGGTCCAGCCGAGGGGCGAGGCGGTGGACGGCCCCGCGCAGAGCCTGGTCGGCGACCTGCGCTCGCTGCGGGCCCCCTTCGACACCAAGGTGACCGGCATGGCCGCGGTCCTCGTCGACAGCAAGCACGCCATAGCCGAGCGCCTGCCCTGGGCGGCCGTGTTCATAGCCGCCGTCACGCTGCTGCTGGTCTTCCTGCTCACGGGGAGCGTGCTGATACCCCTCCAGGCCGTGGTACTCAACGCGCTCAGCCTGACGGCGATGTTCGGCGCGGTCGTCTGGGTCTTCCAGGACGGCCACCTGTCCGGCCCGCTCGGCTTCACCAGCCCCGGCTCCATCGAGACCACCCTGCCCGTCCTGATGTTCTGCGCGGCCTTCGGTCTCTCCATGGACTACGGCGTGTTCCTGCTCTCCCGCATCAAGGAGGAGTACGACCGCACGGGCGACCACGAGCGAGCGGTCCGGCTCGGCCTGCAGCGCACGGGCGGGCTGATCACGGCGGCGGCGGTCATCCTGGCGGTGGTGATGGTGGCGATCGGCACGTCACGGGTCACCAACACCAAGATGCTGGGCCT
Organism: Streptomyces sp. NPDC046727; assembly: GCF_040645635.1. Taxonomy (NCBI): domain Bacteria; kingdom Bacillati; phylum Actinomycetota; class Actinomycetes; order Kitasatosporales; family Streptomycetaceae; genus Streptomyces; species Streptomyces sp. NPDC046727. Next base: position 241,891 of record NZ_JBEYYR010000011.1, on the reverse strand, counting down.
GGGCATCGCGCTTGCGGTGCTGATGGACGCGATGGTGGTCCGGAGCCTGCTGGTACCGGCGATCATGCGCCTCACCGGCCGGGCCACTTGGTGGGCCCCGGCTCCCCTGCGGCGCTTCCACCGACGGTTCGGCCTGAGCGAGGGCGAGCAGGAAGCACCCCGAAGCGGCGCGGAGAACGGCGCTGAGAAGGCGCGGGGAGCGGTGTGACCGGCCACGACGAACCGGCACTGGACGGATAGCGCCCGCCCCGGAGCGTCTAGCCTGCGCGCAGGTTCCCGAAAGGAGCGCGCATGCGAGCCATGGTCTTCGAGCGATACGGCGCCCCCGCCGACGTACGGGAGATACCCGACCCGGAGCCCGCGGAGCACGGCGTGGTCGTCCGCGTCGAGGCCACCGGCCTCTGCCGCAGCGACTGGCACGGCTGGATGGGGCACGACCCGGACATCACGCTGCCGCACGTGCCGGGTCATGAACTCGCCGGTGTGGTCGAGGCGGTGGGCGCGCGGGTGACCGGCTGGCGGCCCGGCGACCGGGTCACCGTGCCGTTCGTCTGCGCGTGCGGCAGCTGCCCGTCCTGCGCGGCCGGCGACCAGCAGGTGTGCGAGCGGCAGACCCAGCCCGGCTTCCACCACTGGGGCTCCTTCGCCGAGTACGTCGCGCTCGACCACGCCGACGTCAATCTCGTCGCGCTCCCGGACGACATGACGTACACCACCGCCGCCGCCCTCGGCTGCCGCTTCGCCACCGCGTTCCGGGCCGTGGTGCAGCAGGGCCGGGTGGCGGCCGGGGAGTGGGTCGTGGTGCACGGCTGCGGCGGGGTCGGCCTGTCGGCGGTGATGATCGCGGCGGCCTCGGGGGCCCGGGTGGTCGCGGTCGACGTGTCCGCCAGGGCCCTGGAGCTGGCGCGGAAGTTCGGTGCCGTCGAGTGCCTCGACGCCACCGGCGTGTCCGACCCGGCCGCCGCCGTCCGCGAGCTGACCGGCGGCGGCGCCCATCTCTCGCTCGACGCCCTCGGCTCGCCCGTCACCTGCGCGGCGTCCGTGAACGGTCTGCGCCGCCGCGGCCGACATGTCCAGGTCGGCCTGCTGCCCTCGGCCGACGGCACCACCCCGGTCCCGCTGGCCCGTGCGGTCGCCCTGGAGCTGGAACTGCTCGGCAGCCACGGCATGGCCGCCCACGCCTACCCCGGCATGCTGGAGCTGGTCCGCTCCGGCGTGCTGCGCCCCGGCCTCCTGGTCACCCGGACGATCACGCTCGACGCGGCCCCGGCGGCACTCGCGGCGATGGGCACGGCGCCGGGGGCGGGGGTCACGGTCATCGAGCCCTGGAGCTGACGGCCCGGCGCAGCCGGTGCCCCGCCGCGGAGAGCGGGAAGCGGGCGGGGCACGGCAGGGACGCCGGAGGAGAGGGCAACGGGGTCAGTCGTCTCTTCGGGTGCGGTTGCCGGGGCGGGAGGCGACCCAGGCGTGGACGGTGGCGGCGTACCAGTAGGGCTTGCCGCCCTCGACGTGGTCGGGCGGGGGCAGCAGCCCGTGCTTGCGATAGGACCGTACGGTGTCGGGCTGTACCTTGATGTGCGCCGCGATCTCTTTGTAGGACCAGAGCCTTCGGTCGGTCATGAGTGCACCTCCCTGCGCACACCGCGGCTGCGACCGGGAAGGGCCGCCGGGGGGCCGGGCGCTGCGCTGGCGATCACCAAGCCTGTGCCCCCTCAACGACGCAGAGTGACCAGCGGGAGCCGTCCGTCGACCGGATGTGACCGAGAACCCGTGTACACGCGACATGTGTGACAGGAAGGGGGCCTTTGTGACACAGCAGCCACAAAGGGCAACCATGCAACGGGGGGCGACGGCAACCCCTCAGGCAGCAGTACCCACGGATGGTCCGAATGTCTGGACAAAACATTGACAGGGCTCGGCGTGCGGGACTAGAAAGCCGGGGAGAGCCATGACGAAGGGAAGCCGATGGCCTACGACCTGATCACCATGGGGCGGATCGGAGTGGACCTCTACCCGCTGCAGACCGGTGTCCCGCTCGCCCAGGTGTCGTCCTTCGGCAAGTTCCTCGGCGGATCGGCGACCAACGTCGCGGTCGCCGCGGCCCGGCTCGGCCGGCACACCGCCGTGATCACCCGCACCGGCGACGACCCGTTCGGCACCTACCTGCACGAGGCGCTGCGAGGCTTCGGCGTCGACGACCGCTGGGTCACCCCCGTCCCCGGGCTGCCCACCCCGGTCACCTTCTGCGAGGTCTTCCCGCCGGACGACTTCCCGCTCTACTTCTACCGCCGCCCCAAGGCCCCCGACCTGGAGATCGACGCCCACGAGCTGGACCTCGACGCCATCCGCCAGGCGCGGATCTTCTGGGTCACCGGCACCGGCCTGAGCGAGGAGCCGAGCCGGACGGCCACCCTCGCGGCCCTCGCCCACCGGGCCGAGGCGGGCACGACGGTCTTCGATCTCGACTGGCGGCCCATGTTCTGGAGCCATCCGGACGAGGCCCGCCCCTTCTACGCCGAGGCGCTGCGCCACACCACCGTCGCCGTGGGCAACCTGGACGAGGTGGAGGTCGCCACCGGCGTGCGCGAGCCGCATGCGGCAGCCCGCGCCCTGCTGGACGCCGGGGTCGAGCTGGCCGTCGTCAAGCAGGGACCCAAGGGAGTCCTCGCCGTCCACCGGGACGGCGAGTCCGCCGAGGTCCCACCGTTGCCCGTCACCGTCCTCAACGGACTCGGCGCCGGGGACGCCTTCGGCGGCTCCCTCTGCCACGGGCTGCTGGCCGGCTGGGACCTGGAGACGATCATGCGGCACGCCAACGCGGCCGGCGCCATCGTCGCCTCCCGCCTGGAGTGCTCCTCCGCCATGCCCACCCCGGACGAGGTGGCCGCCGCGCTCGACGCCGGAGCGGTGCTGTGAGGGCCGGCCGGGTCGCGGGCACGCACCACGAGGGCGGCTCGGGCACCCGCACGCCCCGCGTCGACGTCGCCGAACTCGTCCGCATCCGCACCCGTCACCCCGAGGCGATCGCCGAGGCGGCGACCCGCAGGGCCCGCAGGCCGCTGCTGAACGAGAACGGCCGGCTGATGATCGTCGCCGCCGACCACCCCGCCCGCGGCGCCCTCGGCGTCGGCGACCGCAAGCTCGCCATGGCCAACCGCGCCGACCTCCTCGAACGCCTCTGCCTCGCGCTGTCCCGGCCCGGCGTGGACGGCGTCCTCGCCACCGCCGACATCCTGGACGACCTGCTGCTCCTCGGCGCCCTGGACCACAAGGTCGTCATGGGCTCGATGAACCGCGGCGGCCTCCAGGGGGCGAGCTTCGAACTGGACGACCGGTTCACCGGCCACCGCCCCGAGGACATCGAACGGCTCGGCTTCGACGCGGGCAAGCTGCTGCTGCGCGTCGACTACGCCGACCCGGGCTCGCTGACCACGCTGGAGTCCACGGCCCGCGCCATCGACGCCATGGCCGCACGCCGGCTGCCGGTGTTCGTGGAGCCCTTCATCAGCCGCCGCACCCCCGAGGGGAAGCTGGCGAACGACCTGTCCGCCGAGGCGGTCACCCGGTCCATCGCCATCGCCTCCGGACTCGGCGGCTCCTCGGCCTACACCTGGCTGAAGGTGCCGGTCACCGAGAACCCCGACGACATGGCCCGGGTCATGGAGACCTCCACGCTGCCCGCCGTGCTCCTCGGCGGGGACATCGGCGACTCGCCCGAGGACCAGGTCGCCGCCTACGAGAAGTGGCGCGGCGCGCTGCAACTGCCCACCGTGCGCGGCCTGGTGGTCGGCCGCTCGCTGCTGTACCCGGCGGACGGCGATGTGGCCGCCGCCGTGGACACCGCCGTAGGACTGCTGTGAGGGCCGCATGACCAGCACCGACCTGCATCTGCCCCGGGGCGCCACCGGGAACGCCCAGTACGCCGTCGACATCGATCCCAAGTTGGCCGGCTGGACGCACAGCAGCCTGCGTGTCGTCGAGTTGGCGCCCGGCGGCAGCCATACGTTCACCACAGGGGACAGCGAGTGGATCGTGCTTCCGCTGGAAGGCGGATGTACCGTACAAATTGAAGAAAACGAGTTCCAACTCCTGGGTCGGGAGAGTGTGTTCAGCGGAGTCTCCGACTTCGTGTACGCGCCCCGGGACACCCGGGTCCAGATCGCCTCCGGCGCGGGAGGCCGCTTCGCCCTGGCAGGAGCGAAGTGCGAGCGACGACTCCCCGCCCGCTACGGCCCCGCGCCGGAGGTCCCCGTCGAGGAACGCGGCAGCGGCACCTGCGCCCGCCGGGTGCGCAACTTCGCCTCCGCGGACTCCTTCGACTGCGACAAGCTGATCGCCGTGGAGGTGATCACGCCGGGCGGCAACTGGTCCTCGTACCCGCCGCACAAGCACGACGAGCACCGGCCGGGCGAGGAGTCCGAGCTGGAGGAGATCTACTACTTCGAGATCGACGGCCCGAACGGGCTCGGCTACCAGCGGGTGTTCCCCTCGCGCGAGGGCGGCGCCGACGTGCTCGCCGAGGTCCGCTCCGGCGATGCCGTCCTCGTCCCGGACGGCTGGCACGGCCCGTCCATCGCCCAGCCCGGGCACGACATGTACTACCTGAACGTCATGGCGGGTCCGGGGGAGACCCGGGAGTGGCGGATCTGCTTCCACCCCGATCACGTAGAGAGCACAGGGGGCTACCGATGACGATCCGGCTGACCGTCGCCCAGGCGCTCGTCCGTTTCCTCGCCGCCCAGCACACCGAGCGCGACGGCCGGCGGCAGCGGTTGATCGGCGCCACCTGGGGCATCTTCGGCCACGGCAACGTCGCCGGGATCGGCCAGGCGCTGATCGAGTACCAGGACGTGATGCCGTACCACCAGGGCCGCAACGAGCAGTCCATGGTGCACGCGGCGGTGGGCTACGCCCGGCAGGCGAACCGCCTGTCCACGCACGCGGTGACGACGTCGATCGGCCCCGGCGCGACCAACCTGGTCACCGGCGCCGCCCTGGCCACCATCAACCACCTCCCGGTGCTGCTCCTGCCCGGCGACGTCTTCGCCGCCCGTCCCGCCGACCCGGTCCTGCAGCAGCTGGAGGTGCCGTACGCGGGCGATGTGTCGGTCAACGACACCCTGCGCCCGGTGTCGAAGTACTTCGACCGCATCACCCGCCCGGAGGCCCTGATCCCGAGCGCCCTCCAGGCCGTGCGGGTCCTCACCGACCCCGTGGAGACCGGCGCGGTCACCCTCGCCCTGCCGCAGGACGTGCAGGCGGAGGCGTACGACTGGCCGGAGGAGTTCTTCGCCGAGCGGGTGTGGACCGTACGGCGGCCGGGCGCGGACCCGACCGAGCTGGCCGAGGCGGTGCGGGCGATCCGCGCGGCGCGCAGGCCGCTGGTCATCGCCGGCGGCGGAGTCCACCACAGCCGCGCGGAGGCGGCCCTCGCCGAGTTCGCGTCGGCGACCCGCATCCCGGTCGCCTCCACCCAGGCCGGCAAGGGCTCCCTGCGGCACGACCACCCGCAGGACGTCGGAGGCGTCGGCCACACCGGCACCGCGACCGCCGACGAGCTGGCCCGCACCGCGGACCTGGTGATCGGCGTCGGCACCCGCTACACCGACTTCACCACGGCCTCCGGCACCCTCTTCGAGAACCCGGACGTCCGCTTCCTGAACCTCAACATCGCGCCCTTCGACGGCCACAAGCTGGCCGGACTCCCGCTGATCGCGGACGCCCGCAGCGGCCTGGGCGAGCTGACCGAGGCGCTGGTGATGCACGGGCACACGGTGGCGGAGGCATACGTCACCGGCTACACCGAGGACAAGGAGCGCTGGGAGCGGCGCGTCGACGCCTGCTTCGAGGCCCGGGAGCCCGACGCACGGCCGAGCCAGCCGCAGGTCATCGGCGCCCTGGACGCGCTGGTGGACGAGTCGGACATCATCGTCAACGCGGCCGGCTCGCTCCCCGGCGATCTGCACAAGCTGTGGCGGGCGCGCTCGTGCGACCAGTACCACCTGGAGTACGGCTACTCCTGCATGGGCTACGAGATCCCGGCCGCCCTCGGCGTGAAGCTCGCCGCGCCGGAGCGGAACGTGTGGGCGCTGGTCGGCGACGGCACGTACCTGATGATGCCGACGGAGATCGTGACCGCAGTGCAGGAGGGCATCGCGATCAAGATCCTGCTGGTGCAGAACCACGGGTACGCGTCCATCGGCGGTCTCTCGGAGTCGGTGGGCGGCGAGCGGTTCGGCACCGCCTACCGCTTCACCTCGGACGACGGCACCTTCACCGGCGCCCCGCTGCCCGTCGACCTCGCCGCCAACGCGGCCAGCCTCGGCATGCGCGTGCTGCGCGCGAAGACCGTACGGGACCTGCGCGCGGCGCTCGCCGAGGCGCGGGCCGCCGACACTCCCACATGTGTCTACGTGGAGACCGAAACGTCCGACACTGTGTCGGGCGCGCCCGCGGCGCAGGCCTGGTGGGATGTTCCTGTGGCCGAGACCGCGACCCGACCGTCGGCGGTCAAGGCACGAGAGCTGTACGAACGGCACGTCTCGACCCGACGCCGCCATCTGTAAAAGGAGTTTCTGGGCATGACGAAGATCGTCAACCACTGGATCGGCGGCAAGACCGTCGAAGGCGCGTCGGGTACGTACGGGCCGGTCACGGACCCGGCGACCGGCGCGGTCACCACGAAGGTCGCGTTCGCGTCCGTCGACGAGGTGGACGCGGCCGTCGCGGCGGCCAAGGACGCCTTCGTGACCTGGGGCCAGTCCTCGCTGGCCCAGCGCACCTCGATCCTCTTCAAGTTCCGCGCGCTGCTGGACGCCAACCGGGACGCCATCGCGGAGCTGATCACCGCCGAGCACGGCAAGGTGCACTCCGACGCCCTCGGCGAGGTCGCGCGCGGCCTGGAGATCGTGGACCTGGCCTGCGGCATCAACGTCCAGCTCAAGGGTGAGCTGTCCACGCAGGTCGCGAGCCGCGTCGACGTGGCCGCGATCCGCCAGCCGCTCGGCGTCGTCGCCGGCATCACGCCGTTCAACTTCCCGGCGATGGTCCCGATGTGGATGTTCCCGATCGCCATCGCGACCGGCAACACCTTCGTGCTGAAGCCGTCCGAGAAGGACCCCTCGGCCTCCGTCAAGATCGCCGAGCTGCTGGCCGAGGCCGGCCTGCCCGACGGCGTCTTCAACGTCGTCCACGGCGACAAGGTGGCCGTCGACCGGCTCCTGGAGCACCCGGACGTCAAGGCCGTCTCCTTCGTCGGCTCGACCCCGATCGCCCGCTACATCCACACCACGGCCTCCGCGAACGGCAAGCGCGTGCAGGCCCTCGGTGGCGCCAAGAACCACATGCTGGTCCTGCCGGACGCCGACCTGGACGCGGCGGCCGACGCGGCCGTCTCCGCCGCCTACGGCTCGGCGGGCGAGCGCTGCATGGCCATCTCCGCGGTCGTCGCGGTCGGCTCCATCGGCGACGAGCTGGTGGAGAAGATCCGCGAGCGCGCCGAGAAGATCAAGATCGGTCCCGGCGACGACCCGGCCTCCGAGATGGGCCCGCTCATCACCAAGGTCCACCGCGACAAGGTGGCCTCCTACGTCGAGGGCGCGGCGGCCGAGGGCGCCGAGGTCGTGCTCGACGGCACCGGCTACACGGTCGAGGGCTACGAGGACGGCCACTGGATCGGCATCTCGCTGCTCGACAAGGTGCCGACCAGCGCCAAGGCGTACCAGGACGAGATCTTCGGCCCGGTGCTGTGCGTGCTGCGCGTCGACACGTACGAGGAGGGTGTGGCGCTCATCAACGCCTCGCCGTTCGGCAACGGCACCGCGATCTTCACCCGGGACGGCGGCGCCGCCCGCCGCTTCCAGCTGGAGATCGAGGCCGGCATGGTCGGCGTGAACGTGCCGATCCCGGTGCCGGTGGGCTACCACTCCTTCGGCGGCTGGAAGGACTCGCTCTTCGGCGACCACCACATCTACGGCAACGACGGCACGCACTTCTACACCCGCGGCAAGGTCGTCACCACGCGCTGGCCCGACCCGGCCGACGCCCCGGCGGGCGTGGACCTGGGCTTCCCGCGCAACCACTGAGCCGGACGGCACGGTGCCCCGCTCTCCGCACGGGAGGGCGGGGCACCGGTGTGTCTCAGCGCGACTCGTACGCGCTCTTCACCGCCTCGGTGAGGTCGGCGGTCTGCGCGGCGGGCGGCGCCTTCACCGTGGCGGTCTGGCCGAACTTCTCGAAGTCCATGGTCACCGTCACGGCGCCCACCTTCTGCTTCATGCGCACCGGGAGGTCGTTGCCGTCCACCCAGATGTCCATGGTGAGGGAGGTCGCGCCGCCGGTCACCGAGCCCATGAGGGTGTTCTTGTCGCCGTAGACGTCCTTGAACTTGCCCATGTGCGCCTGGTCGACGACCGCGCGGTAGTGGGTCGCGCGGTGCCCGTTCACGGTGGCCGGGCCGAGGTTCTTGACCTCGTGGGCGTACTTCAGGCCCTTGAGGGAGGCCGTCGGGCTGCCGGCGCTGCCGCTGACCGACTGGGCACCCTTGTCGCCGAGCACGGCGGAGGCGTCGACCTTCATCCACTCCTTGCCCTTGAGCGGGCCGGAGGGCTGCGGGTCGACGTCGTAGTAGTAGGCGCCGTCCACGAGCAGGCAGTGGATCTTCGGGGAGTCCTGGAGGGTCCCCATGCCCGCGGCGACCGTGTCCATCTGGACGTCGTACGCGTGGCCGTCGCCCCAGGAGAAGGTGCCGTCCATGGCGATGGGACCCTTGCCGTTGCCCAGGTCGGTGCTCATCCGCACCTCGGCCGATCCGAGGTCCTCCGTCCGGTCCGTCGCCCGGGACAGTGCCGCCATCGCCGTGTCGGCCTTGTCGACCGCCTTGACGGCCGTCTTCGCGCCCTCCGTGCCGCAGCCGGAGACCGCTGCCAGCGTCGCCGCCGTGACCGCCGTCCAGGCGGCGGTGTGTCGCATCCTCATGTCCCCACCCCAAAGTGCTGTGCGCCTGCTGTGCGCGGCGCACTCTATCGGGCACCACTGACATGAACGCGACCTGTTTACCCGTCCGGATAGCGGACGGCTGACATTTTTTTGAAACGTGCGCTGCGGTTCCCGTTCAGTGCGGACGAAACGGGTGGCGAAGGGAATGCTTATAAATGACCTTCGAAAGCAAGGTCAGACTCGGCGTGGTCTTGATGGATATCCCTACAGGGCGTTGCAGCCTGGGAAAGTGATGCGCCGTCCGAACTTCCAGAGCTGCGGATTCCGAAGGTAAACGGCCATTGACGCAGCGGTTTTCGTCGGGGTTCTCTAAGGCAGCGCCGGGAGCCGACGAGATGAACGTACGACGATCCGCCGGAGGCGATAGCGCTCCCGACCCCCACCCTCAGCCGCTCACGTCGATCGGAACCGCCGCATGACCGACACGCTCCAGAAGTCCGTGGTCGATACCCCGACAGCCCCCGCACCAGGGCTGAAGCGGTCCATCGGTGTCGTCGGCGGCACCCTGCTGACGCTGTCGTGCGTCACGCCCGCCTCCACGCTCTTCGTGGTCGTCCCCGACCTGTTCGGTTCCCTCGGCACCGCCACCGCCCTGACGATCGCCATCGGCTCCCTCCTCTGTATCGCCGTGGCGTTCTGCTACTCCGAGCTGGGCACCCTCATCCCCAGCGCGGGCGGCGAGTACGCCATGGTGTCGACGCTGGCCGGGCGGCTCGCGGGCTGGCTCGTCTTCGTGCTCTCCCTGCTGGTCGTGATGATCGTGCCGCCGGTGATCGCGATGGGCACGGCGGACTACCTCGCCCCCATCGTCCACCTCGACCCGTCCCTGACCGGCGCCGGCGTGATGCTGCTCGCCACCCTCGCCGGCCTGCTCGACCTGCGCGCCAACGCCTGGATCACCGGCATCTTCCTGGTCCTGGAGGTCGTCGCCGCCGGCGTCGTCGCCCTGCTCGGCTTCTCGCACAGCCACCGCGGGGCGGGCAGCCTGGTCTCCCTCCAGGTCGCCGGGGAGCACGGCCACACGGACACCGTGACCGCCATGCTGATCGTCTCCGGGCTCGCCATCGCCCTCTTCGTCACCCAGGGCTTCTCGACCGCCGTCTACCTCTCCGAGGAACTGGAGAACCCGCGCCGCAACGTCGCCCGCACGGTCCTCGCCACCCTCGCCATCTCCACCGTGGTCATCCTGGTGCCGGTCGCCGCCATCACCATGGGCGCCTCCGACCTGAAGGAGCTGACCGGCGGCGACATCAGCGCCATGGTCACCGCCTGGTCCAACTCCGCCGTCGGCACCTTCGTCAGCCTCTGCGTGGCCCTCGCCATCATCAACGCGGGCATCGTCATGGTCATCCAGAACTCCCGCGTCCTGTTCGCCTCCGCCCGCGACAAGGCCTGGCCCAGCCCGGTCAACACGGTGTTCTCCCGGCTCGGCCGCTTCGGCTCCCCCTGGGTGGCCACCCTCGCGGTCGGCGTTCCCGGCGCGCTGCTCTGCTTCGTCAACCTGGACACCCTGTACGGCGTCACCGGCGTCTCGGTGACCGGCATGTACCTGCTGGTCGCGGTCGCCGCGCTGCTCTCCCGCCGCGGCTCCCACAAGCACACGCCCGCCTGGCGGATGCCGCTGTGGCCCGCGATGCCGGTCCTGCTCATCGCCGTCCTGGCCTACATCCTGACCCAGCAGGAGACCAGCTACCTGCTGTGGACCGGCGGCATCACCGCCGCCGCCACCCTCTACTGGGCCCTGTACCTGCGCCCGCGCCGCGACACCCGCTGGCTGGTGTCGATCCCGGCGGACGCGCAGGTCCCGGAGACCCCGGTGACCATCCCGGCCCAGGGCGTCCCGGCCCAGGGCGTCCCCGCCCCCGCGCCGGTGGCCGGCGAGGCCCAGGCCTGATCCGCCGCCGGGGGTGCTCCCCCGTCACCCCCGGCTCCCACCCGCCGCCCCCGTCACCCGTGCCGCTCCGGGTGACGGGGGCGGCGGGGTCATGTACCGCGCTCGGCGTACGCCGCCCCGCGCTCGTACTCCCCGGGGAGGGGCCGCCGTTCAGCCCCCGGTCTGGAGCCGTTGTCAGTGCGGGCCCGTACCGTTGACGCATGGATCTTCGACTGCCCGCGCCGCGAGGGCTGCTGAAGGGGCCACGCCGGCTGGTCGCCGCCGCGGCCGCCGTCGTGGTGCTCGCCGGCGCCGGGACGTGGACGGCGGCCGTCGCCTCCGACGACACGCGGAGCGTGCGCCGCACCGACCAGGTCATGGCGGTCGACGGAGCGCGCCTGGACACCTCGTACTTCACCCCGGCCGACGCCGGCCGCCACCCCGCCGTCCTGCTCGCGCACGGCTTCGGCGGCAGCAAGGACGACGTGCGGCAGCAGGCCGAGGACCTCGCCCGGGACGGGTACGCGGTCCTGACCTGGTCCGCGCGCGGCTTCGGCCGGTCCACCGGGAAGATCGGCCTCAACGACCCGAAGCGCGAGGTCGCCGACGTCTCCCGGCTCCTCGACTGGCTGGCCGGGCAACGCCAGGTGCAGCTCGACAGGCCCGGCGACCCGCGCGTCGGCATGGCCGGCGGCTCCTACGGCGGCGCGGTCTCCCTGCTCGCCGCCGGGCACGACCGGCGGGTCGACGCCATCGCCCCGGCCATCACCTACTGGAACCTCGCGGACGCCCTCTTCCCGAACGGCGTGTTCAAGAAGCTGTGGGCCGGCGTCTTCTTCAACACCGGCGGCGGCTGCGCCGAGTTCGCAGCCGACCTGTGCCGGATGTACGACCGGGTCGCCGAGTCCGGCACCCCGGACGAGGCCGCCCGGAAGCTGCTGGAGGAGCGCTCGCCGTCCGCCGTCGGCGACCGCATCAAGGTGCCCACCCTGCTGGTGCAGGGGCAGACGGACTCCCTGTTCACCCTCGACCAGGCCGACGCGGCCCAGAAGGCGATCCGTGCGAACGGCGCCCCCGTCGACGTCGACTGGATCGCCGGCGGACACGACGGCGGCGACATGGAGACGAGCCGGATCGAGACACGCGTGCGTGCCTGGTTCGACCGGTACCTGAAGGGCGACAAGAGCGCCGACACCGGCCCGGCCTTCCGGATCACCCGCACCGGAGGCATCGACTCCACCGACGGCACCGCCCAGCTGCGCGGCGCGAGCGCCACCGCCTACCCGGGCCTGCACGACCACCGCCGCGCCATCGCCCTCACCGGCGGCACACAGCACGTCGCCAACCCGGCCGGCGCCAGCCCGCCCGGCGTCTCCGCCCTGCCCGGACTCGGCGGCTCCGGCGGCCTCGCCCAGCTGTCCGCGCTCGGCGTCGGCGTCTCCCTGGACTTCCCCGGCCAGTACGCGAAGTTCGACTCCGCGCCGCTCACGAGCGACCTGCGGATCACCGGCGCCCCGACCGCCACCGTGCACGTCACCTCCACGCGGGACGACGCCGTCCTGTTCGGCAAGGTCTACGACGTGGGTCCGGACGGCACCCGGCAGGTGCTGCCCTCCCAACTGGTCGCCCCCTTCCGGGTGACCGGCGCCAAGGCGGGCAAGGACGTCACCGTCACCCTCCCGGCGATCGACCACGAGGTGCAGAAGGGCCACCGGCTCCGCCTGGTCCTCGCCTCCACCGACCTCGGCTACGCCTCACCGGCCGCCCCGGCCACCTACACCGTCTCCCTGAAGGGAGACCTGAGCGTGCCGACGGCCCCCGCGGTCACCACCGGCGCCGCGCCCCTGCCCGCCTGGGTGTGGTGGCTGCCCGTGGCCGGCGCGGCCGTCGCCCTCGCCCTGCTGCTCACGGCCCGCCGCCGGACGGCCGCCCCCGCGCCCGACCCGGAGCTGGCCGAGGTCCCGCTGGTGATCAAGGACCTGAGCAAGCGGTACGCGAAGTCCACCGACCGGTACGCGGTCCGCGAGCTTTCCTTCCGCGTCGAGAAGGGCCAGGTGCTCGGCCTGCTCGGACCGAACGGCGCGGGCAAGACCACCACCCTGCGGATGCTGATGGGCCTGATCCGGCCGGACGACGGCGAGATCCGCGTCTTCGGCCACGCCATCCGGCCCGGCGCCTCGGTGCTCTCCCGGGTCGGCGCCTTCGTGGAGGGCGCCGGCTTCCTGCCCCACCTGTCCGGCCGGGAGAACCTGGAGCTGTACTGGCGGGCCACCGGCCGCCCGCCCCAGGACGCCCACCTGGACGAGGCCCTGGAGATCGCCGGCCTCGGCGACGCGCTCGCCCGCGCGGTGCGCACCTACTCGCAGGGCATGCGCCAGCGCCTCGCCATCGCCCAGGCCATGCTGGGCCTGCCCGACCTGCTCATACTCGACGAGCCCACCAACGGCCTGGACCCGCCCCAGATCCGCGAGATGCGCGAGGTGATGATCCGCTACGCGGCCGGCGGCCGTACGGTGATCGTCTCCAGCCATCTCCTCGCCGAGGTCGAGCAGTCCTGCACCCACCTGGTGGTGATGGACCGCGGCCGGCTCGTGCAGGCCGGACCGGTCCGGGACATCGTCGGCTCCGGCGACACCCTGCTGGTCGGCACCGCCACACCCGTGGAGGAGCCGCTGGTGGAGAAGGTCGACGCGCTGCCCGGCGTCGCCTCCGCCGTGCGCACCGACGACGGGCTGCTGATCCGGCTCGACGGCGGCACGGCCGAGCGGCTGGTCGTGGAGCTGGTGCGGCTGGAGGTGCCGGTCGCCTCGGTCGGCCCGCACCGCCGTCTGGAAGACGCCTTCCTCACCCTGATCGGAGGTTCCGCATGAGCACACTCACCGAGGTGGCCTCCGGCTATCAGGCGCGGCACACCCTGCCGTTGCGGGTCGAGCTGGCCCGCCAGCTGAAGCGGCGCCGCACGCTGGTCATGGGCTCGGTACTGGCCGTGCTGCCGTTCGTGCTGCTGATCGCCTTCGCGATCGGCGGCGACCCGGGCGGCCGGAACAACCAGATCACCCTGATGGACACGGCCACCGCCTCCGGCGCCAACTTCGCCGCCGTCAACCTCTTCGTGTCGGCGGGCTTCCTGCTGGTGATCCCGGTCGCCCTGTTCTGCGGGGACACGGTCGCCTCAGAGGCCGGCTGGTCCTCGCTGCGCTATCTGCTCGCCGCGCCCGTGCCCCGGGCCCGGCTGCTGTGGTCCAAGCTCGTCGTGGCGCTCGGGCTGAGCCTCGCCGCGATGGTGCTGCTGCCGCTCGTCGCACTCGCCGTCGGCACCGCCGCCTACGGCTGGGGGCCGCTGCAGATACCCACCGGCGGTGCGCTGGACACCGGCACGGCGGCGCAGCGGCTCCTGGTGGCCGTGGCGTACGTCTTCGTGTCCCAACTGGTCACCGCCGGACTGGCGTTCTGGCTGTCGACCAGGACGGACGCCCCGCTCGGCGCGGTCGGCGGCGCGGTCGGCCTGACCATCGTCGGGAACGTCCTGGACGCCGTCACCGCCCTCGGCGACTGGCGCGATTTCCTGCCCGCGCACTGGCAGTTCGCCTGGGCCGACGCCGTCCAGCCGCACCCCGAGTGGTCCGGCATGATCCAGGGCACCGCGCTCTCCATAACGTACGCCCTGGTGCTGTTCGCCCTGGCCTTCCGGGGGTTCTCCCGCAAGGACGTCGTCTCCTAGGTCACCGGGGCATCACTCACCGGTCACGGCGGGCCGCCGCCGTGGCCGGTTCGAGATCGATCCGCAACACCCCGGTTCGCACGTTCCCGGCCCCGGCCCCGTCACAGTCGGCAGCAGACACATCCAGGTCTGACGTCAACGGGCGTACGGGGAGGACGAGATGGACCGGTACCGGACACCCCGAGCGCGGCGGCCGCGCGCCGCGCTCCTCGCGCTCACCGCCGCGACCGGCCTGCTGCTGACCGCCTGCAGTGCGGGCGGTGCCGCCGGGCCGGCCGAGGGCAAGGCCCGCACCGGCGGAGCCGGCACCGTGCGGGAGGACCCCGGCGGTCATCTGTCCACCTTCGCGCTCGACGTCGACACCGCCTCCTACGCCTACGCCCGCCGCACCCTCGCCGACGGGCTCAGGCCCGAGCAGGGGACCGTGCGTCCGGAGGAGTTCGTCAACAGCTTCCGCCAGGACTACCGGCGGCCCGACGGCAACGGCTTCACGGTCACCGTCGACGGCGCCCGCACCGGCAGGCCCGGCTGGTCCCTGGTCCGGGTCGGTCTCGCCACCCGGCCCGCCGCGCCGGACGCGAGCCGCCCGCCCGCCGCGCTCACCTTCGTCATCGACACCTCCGGCTCCATGGACGAACCCGGCCGCCTCGACCTCGCCCAGCACGCCCTGAACACCCTGACGGACCGGCTGCGCGACGACGACTCCGTCGCCCTCGTCACCTTCAGCGGGAACGCCGAGACCGTGCTGCCGATGACCCGGCTCGGCGGCCACCGCGGCAGGGTCCACGACGCCGTCGACAGCCTGACCGCGAGGAACGCGACCGACCTCGGCGCGGGCGTCGAGGAGGGCTACGCCACCGCCGTCGAGGGCCTGCGCAAGGGCGCCACCAACCGGGTCGTCCTCATCTCCGACGCCCTCGCCAACACGGGCGAGACCAGCGCGGACGCGATCCTCCGCCGGATCGACGGCGCCCGTCGCGAGCACGGCGTCACCCTCTTCGGTGTCGGCGTCGGCAGCGAGTACGGCGACTCCCTCATGGAACGCCTCGCCGACCGGGGCGACGGCCACACCGTGTACGTCTCCGACCGCGGCGAGGCCGACAAGGCGTTCACCGGGCAACTCCCGCGGAACATCGAGCTGACCGCCCGGGACGCGAAGGCGCAGGTCGCCTTCGACCCGCACACCGTCACCCGGTTCCGTCTGATCGGCTACGACGACCGCAAGGTCGCCGACCGGGACTTCCGGGACGACCGTGTCGACGGCGGCGAGGTCGGCCCCGGCCACACCGTGACCGCCCTGTACGCCGTCCGCACCCGGCCCGGCGCCCGCGGCCACCTCGCCACCGCCACCGTCCGCTGGCTCGATCCGAGGACCCGCGACCCGCACGAGGCGTCGGGCGCGCTGGAGACCGGCGCCCTGACCGGCTCCGTCTGGCGGGCCGGCCCCCGCTTCCAGGTCACCGCGGTCGCCGCCTACTTCGCCGACGCCCTGCGCGCCGGCGCCGAGGACACCCCGGCCCTTCCCGGCGCGGCCAGCCTGACCGGCCTCGCCCGCAGGGCCGCCGGGCTGGCCGCCACCACCGAGGACCCCGACGTACGCGCCCTCGCCGACGCCATCCGCCGGGCGAGCCGCATCGAGCCCGCGGAGTGAGCCGTGCGACCGAGTCCGCGCACAACCCATTGACCTTTTCTTACTTGTGAGTAAGTTGGCGCATCTGCAAGGAGCTTCGGCAGGGCACGCACCGCCACCGGGAGCCGTCATGGGCGTACGCAGGGATCTGGAACGGGCACGGCAGCGCACCGATCTCGCGGACCGCGCCGCGGTGGAGATCGTCCGGGACGACACGGGCACGGTCCGTGAGGTACGGGCCGCGCCGCTGGCACCCCCGCTCACCTCCGGCTCCCTCGCCGACCTGCCGTTCGCGCACGCGGCCGAGACCCCGGACGCGGTGCTGCTGCGCCGCCGCGAGCGGGGCGCCTGGCGGCCGGTGACCGCGGCGGCCTTCGCCGCCGAGGTGGCCGCCGTGGCCAAGGGACTGATCGCCGCCGGACTCGAACCGGGCGGCCGGGTCGCCGTCATGTCCCGCACCCGCTACGAGTGGACCGTCCTGGACTTCGCGATCTGGGCGGTCGGCGGCCAGTCCGTGCCGGTCTACCCGACCTCCTCCAGCGAGCAGCTGGAGTGGATCGTCCGCGACTCCGGCGCCCGGTTCGCCGTCACCGAGACCGCCGGGAACACGGCCACGGTCACCGCCGGCACGGCCGGGCACACCCGCCCCCCGCGCCTGTGGCAACTCGACACGGGCGCCCTCGCCGACCTCACCGCCCTCGGCCGGGACCTCCCCGACGACGAACTCGCCAAGCGGCGTGCCGCGCTGACCCCCGACACCATCGCCACCCTCTGCTACACCTCCGGCACCACCGGCCGGCCCAAGGGCTGTGTCCTCACCCACGCCAACCTGCACGCCGAGGCCGCCAACACCGTCGAGCTGCTGCACCCGGTCTTCCAGGCCGTCACCGGACAGCGGGCCTCCACGCTGCTCTTCCTGCCGCTCGCCCACATCCTCGGCCGCACCCTGCAACTCGCCTGCCTGCTGGCCCGCATCGAGACCGGCCACTTCCCGAGCGTCAAGCCCGACGAACTGCGGCCCGTGCTCCGGGAGTTCCGGCCCACCTTCCTGGTCGGGGTGCCGTACCTCTTCGAGAAGATCCACGACACCGGGCGGGCCACCGCCGAGAGGATCGGCCGGGCCGCCTCCTTCGACCGCGCCGAACGGATCGCCGTCCGCTTCGGCGAGGCCCATCTGCGCGGGTTCCTCGGCACGGGCAAGGGCCCGGGGCCGGGCCTGTACGCCGCGTGGGCGCTGTACGACCTGCTGGTCTACCGCCGTATCCGCAGGGAGCTGGGCGGTCGGATGCGGTACGCGATCAGCGGCGGCTCCCCGCTGGACCGCAACCTCAACCTGTTCTTCCACGCGGCCGGCATCGTCGTCTACGAGGGCTACGGCCTGACCGAGACCAGCGCCGCCGCCACCATCGTGCCCCCGCTCAGCCCCCGCCCCGGCACGGTCGGCCGGCCGGTGCCGGGTGTGTCCGTGCGCATCGCCGACGACGGCGAGGTGCTGATCAAGGGCGGGATCGTCTTCGGGTCGTACTGGAACAACCCCGCCGCCACGGACGCCGTGATCCGGGACGGCTGGTTCGCCTCCGGTGACCTCGGCGCGCTGGACGACGACGGCTATCTCACCATCACCGGCCGGAAGAAGGACATCCTCGTCACCTCCGGCGGCAAGAACGTCTCGCCGGCCGTCCTGGAGGACCGGCTGCGCAGCCGTTCGCCCGTCGGCCAGTGTCTGGTCGTCGGCGACAACCGGCCCTTCGTCGCCGCCCTGATCACCCTCGATCCGGAGGCGGTCGCCCACTGGCTGTCCGTACGGAAGCTGCCGCCGGACACCCCGCTGTCCCAGCTGGTCCGCGACGAGCGGCTGCGCGCCGAGGTGCAGCGGGCGGTCGACTACGCCAACGAGGCCGTCTCCCGCGCCGAGTCGATTCGCGCCTTCGCGCTGGTCGAGGGGGAGTTCTCCGAGGAGAACGGGCTGCTGACCCCGTCGCTGAAGGTCAAGCGGCACGCGGTGACGGCCCTCTACGCCGAGCGGATCGAGGCGCTGTACCGCCGCTGACACGGCGAAGCGGGCCGCCGAACCACTCGGCGGCCCGCTTCGATCACCGGATCACTTCTCGCTGTCCTGGGACAGGATCGACACGTCCTCCAGCAGGTGCGCCAGCGCGCCGTCGCGCTTGACGTTCGAGGAGTTCTCGGTGCACTGCTGCTGCATGTGGTCGGACAGGATCGGAATGTCCTGGATCGTGCCACCGATGGCCGCGTCGACGGCGGCCGGAATGTCGTTCACAGCGATGCACGGCTTGTTGAAGGAGCCCTGGATCAAGGCGATCTGCGGGCTCATCTTCCCGTACGTGGTCGAGTTGCCGTAGGTCTGCCATCCCGCGTTGCCGTTCGCGACGGTCGGTCCGCTGTCGTTCCCGACCGCCAGCGCCTGCGGTGCCGCGGCAGCGGAGGCGCCCAAGGCGGAAGCGGCGACGGCAGCAGTGGCAACAAGCTTCTTGATCACTGGCCAATCCTTTCTGAGGAAACCCCGTACCGGAGCGCACTGGTCAACTCGGCGGGGCCGCCGTGGTTTCTCCTGTTCACTCTGTCGGCCGATGGAGTGGATTGCGGTGTGCTTTTCGGATCGGCGACTTTTCGTCACCCCTCGGTCGCTTACGCTCCAACCGAGTGAATCAGCGGAACCATTCTCCATGCGCTGGGTTGATGAGGCCGTAGGGCATGCGTCGCTACGAGGAAAGGAACACGAAGTGCTCAAGAAGGCAATGGTCGCTGCCGCGACCGTCGCTTCTGTCGTGGGAATGGCGGTGGCGGCCGCGCCGCAGGCGCTTGCCATCGGCAACGACGAGGGACCGACCGTAGTGAATGGCAACGGCACCGTGTCGTCGTTCGGCAACTCGGTGACCAAGGGCGACCGGAGCCCGCAGCTCTCGCTGGTGCAGGGCACGCTCAACAAGCCGTGCGTGGCCGTCCAGGACGTCCCGATCGCCGTCGACGCGGCCATCGGCGGTACGGTCCAGGACATTCCGATTCTCTCGGACCACCTGCAGCAGCAGTGCAGCGACAACTCCTCGAACGTCAAGCGGGACGGTGCGCTCTCGCACGTCCTGGAGGACCTGGCGGTTCTCTCGGCCAACACCGAGGGCTGACTCGACCTTCGCCGGCCCGGGCCGTCCGCCGCATCGTCCGCGGACCGCCCGGGTTTTTCCATGCCTTGAAATTCAGGCGAGCGAAACGCATGAAAACATGGGCGCGATCGAGTGATTATCGCGCGGTTCGCGTTCCGTGTCCTTCTCTTGTGTCTAAGCCTCGTTCCATACCGCGACCATTCGCGTCGTGCGCACACGGTTCTGGCCGTCATCGGGGTATGACCCCAGAGAAGGGAACATTCATGAAGAAGACCGTTGCTGTTGTCGCCGGCGCCCTCCTGGCCCTGGGTGGGGCAGCCCCCGCCTTCGCCGACTCCGGAGCCACGGCCACGGGCGTCGCCGCGAATTCACCCGGCATCGTCTCCGGCAACGTCATCCAGATCCCGATCTTTGCGCAAGCCAACGTCTGCGGCAACACGGTGAACGGCATCGCAGCGCTGAACCCGGCGCTCGCCAACGCCTGCGTCAACACCCACTGACGTTCGGTCATACAACACACCAGCCCCACCGGCTGCGTACTGGCCGGCCCCGGACCGTCGATCCGTCGAATCTGCGCTCCGGGGCCGGCCTTTCCACTTCTTCGAGCAGGAAGACCACGAGATTGCGACAGACTCTCAGCAAGGGCATCGCCGTGGCCGCCGCCGCGACCGGCATGCTGGCCTTGTACGGCGGCTCCGCACTCGCCGACGCCCAGGATTCCCCCGGGGCGGTGGCCAGGGACTCCGCCCCGGCCCCGGTGCACGCCCCGGTCGACGCCTGCGGCGACTCCGCCGACGAGGCTGCGGCGTCGGACCTGCGGTCCGGCGACGACTGTGCTGCCGCCGACGAAGGTTCGAAGGGGCAGGGTGACAGCCGGCACTCCGACGACGAATCCGGTCACAGCGCTTCCGCCGACTCCGACGAATCCGAGGAATCCGGTCACAGCGCTTCTGACGACTCCGACGAATCGGAGGAATCCGAGGAATCCGGCCACAGCGCTTCCGACGACTCCGACGAATCCGAGAGGGCCGCCGGCTCGGCCGACCACTCCACGCCGGGGCCCAACGCCGGCGAGGAGACGACATCGCCCACCGCGCCTGCTTCCCACCACGAAGAGGAGACCACGCCGCCCACCTCGGCGCCCCCTTACGGCGGCGAGGAGACCGAGTCGCCCACCGCCCCGCCCCCTTACGGCGGCGAGGAGACCAAGTCGCCCACCGCAGCCCCGTCTTACGGTGGTGAGGAAGCCCCGCCCTACGGTGGCGAGGAGACCAAGCCGCCGACTTCCGAGCCGCCTTACGGTGGGGAGGAGACCAAGCCGCCCACCTCCGAGCCGCCTTACGGTGGCGACGAGAATCCGCCTCCTCCCTACGGTGGCGACGACAACCCGCCCCCTCCCTACGGAGGCGGCGAGCACCATCACGATCACGGGTCGCGGCCCACGCTCCCGCACACCGGTGGTGAGGCCCGGGCCATGATCGCGACCTCGGCCGCCAGTGCCGTGCTGATCGGGGCCGGGACGATGCTGTACCGGCGAGGCAGGGCCGCCTCCCGTCGATAGCGCGCCGGGTGCCGGACCCGGTGTCCGGCACCCCGCCGCACACGGCGCGCTCCCACGCCGTGGAGCATCCTTCAGGGCCGTACCGTCGCCCGCACCTCGCCACGCCGCCCGGCCGGGATCCGCCAGCCGGCCGGGCCCGTGCGCAGCCGCCGCCGCACCCCGCGCACCAGCGTGCCCGCCGTGAACGACGCGCCGTGCACGAAGCGCATCGCCGGGCCGAATCCCGCGGCCGTGATCAGTCCGGCCAGGAACAGACCGGGGTACGACGACTCGAACTCCAGCCCCACCTCCGGCGCCCCGTCGGCACCCGTCGCCAGCACCGCGCGCAGCTCGGGGGAGAGCACCCGCAGCCGGTCGCGGGTGGCCCGGAAGCCGGTCGCCGCGATGACGTGCGCGGTCTCCAGGACGGCGGATCCGTCCCGCCGGGACGCGGTCTCCAGGCGCAGCCCGCCCGGCACCTCACGGGCCGTCACCACCTCCCGGCCGAGCAGCACCTCCACCCGGCGCTCCACCCGCTCGCGCACCCACCAGGCGCCGGCCGGGCCGAGCGCGTCGGCCGCGACCCTGGTGCGGGTGCGCTCCGGCAGCCGCCGGTACAGGCCGGGCCGCTCGGCGTAGAACCAGTTCCGCCAGCCGGGCCCGAGGCCGCTCCGCGGGGAGCGGGCCGCGCGCCACCAGGGGCGCTCCCCGACCGGCGGCACGTCGTTCCAGCGCAGCCGGTCGGCGCGGACCAGCACCCGCACCCGGGTGCCCTGCTCGGCGAGGAGCGCGGCCGTCTCCAGGGCCGCCTGGCCGCCGCCGATCACGGTGACGTCCTTGTC
Source organism: Streptomyces sp. NPDC046727 (assembly GCF_040645635.1). NCBI lineage: Bacteria > Bacillati > Actinomycetota > Actinomycetes > Kitasatosporales > Streptomycetaceae > Streptomyces > Streptomyces sp. NPDC046727. The sequence goes on along the minus strand of NZ_JBEYYR010000011.1, from coordinate 220,166 downwards.
GCGGAACCGGTCCAGGCCGGCGTGATCGCTGCTGTGCGAGACCAGGTCCGGCGGCAGGCCGCGCAGGGCGGCCGGGATCCGGGTGAACGGCAGCACGCCCACGGCCAGCGCGACCGCCCGCGCGGTGAACGTCTCCCCGTCCTCGGTGACGGCGTCGAAGCCGCCGGCGCACGGCGCCACCCGGGTCACGGTCCGTTCGTCGATCCCGGGTACGGCGTTGCGGGCGAACCACAGACCGTACTCGGCGAACACGTCCAGCGGGATCGGCTCGGCGTGCCGGGCGCTCATGCCGCGGAAGGCGCAGAAGACGTCGAGCCGCCAGCGGCCTTCCGGGTCGGACAGGTTGGACGCCCACGGCTCCGACTTCAGGAACATGCCGCGGGGCATGTGGTCGCGCCAGGACGCCATGGGCCGTCCGAAGGCCCGGACGTTCAGGCCGGCCGCCGCGGCGTGCGACGCGATGGACAGGCCGTACGGCCCGGTGCCCACCACCAGCAGGTCGTACATCAGCAGCTGCTCGCTTTCTCGTCGTCGGTCGGGCGGTGCGTCAGGCCGGGCGAGAGGTCCGGGGGGCCGGGCTGGCGGACCAGGCGGGGCGCGGCGGGCGGCGTGGGCGCCGCGGCCGGGGCGACCCGCCGGCGCAGGCGGTCGGCCAGCCGGCCCGCCACATGCCGGGTCCACAGCGCCCACATCGCCCGGCCCGGAGCCCGGTCGTCCGCCGCGTACCAGGCCAGTTCGCGGCCCTGGGGCGCGGTCCCCAGGGCGGTCAGCGGCGCGTAGTTCTCCACCACGAACTCCCGTCCGGGCAGCGGCGCCCCGTCCGGCAGCGGACGGTGTGTCAGGTCCAGGTGCAGGGCGCGTACGACGTCGAGACCGGCGCTGTCGGCGAACAGCCGGAACTGGGCGCCGGGGCGCGGGTTGAAGTCGAGCAGGTGGTAGCGGCCGGTGCGGTCGCAGCGGCGGAAGTCCAGGTCGAGGATGCCCCGGTAGCCCAGCTCGCCGGTGAGCCGCTCGGCCGGCGCCCGCACCTGCGGGTTGGGCGTCCACCGGCCGACCGTGGTCAGGCCGGCCCCGCGCGGCCAGGCCAGCATCTTGCGGCCGGTGCCGCCGGCGCGGAGGGCGCCGGTGCGGTCAGCGTACCCGTGGCAGAACCAGTCCAGGTCCCGGCCCGGCGGCAGGAACGCCTGGAGCAGCAGCGCGCTGCCCGCCTCCGCGGTGCGCAGGAAGAGGTCGCGCGCCTCGCGTGCCGAGCGCAGCAGCACGGTCGAGCGCAGCCCGCTGCCGGCCGGCACCAGCCAGGGCCGGCTCCACTTGGCCACCACGGGCAGCCCCAGCCGCCAGGCCGCAGCCGCCGCTTCCCGGGCGCTGTCCGGGATCAGGGTCACCGGGTGCGGGACACCGGCGGCGGCGCACACCTCGGCCAGCCGGGCCTTGTCGGCCACGTGCTCGGGCAGCGTGCCGGGCTGCCGCGGCAGCAGATAGGCGGGCGCCAGTTCCTCGCGCAGCCGGCCGGCCGCGATGGCGCTCGCGTCGTCCATCGGGATCAGCACCGCGGGACGCCCGATCCGGGACGCGACCCGGCGCAGCGCGGCGGCGATGTCGCCGGGGGCCGCGCCGGGCGGTGGCGGCGGATGCAGCCGGTGCGTGAATCGCGAGGCGCGCACCGGACTCTCCGGGGAATCGGCGACGACATGGACCTCCACCCCCGCTCTGCCGAGTGAGCGCACGGCGCCCAGCGTGCCGTGGTGAAAGGGATTCCGGTCGATCCGCAGCAGCACCGCGGGGACCCGGACGTCCAGCAACGACACGGGTTCATTCCTTCCGTTCGCCCGTGCGGGTGTTCCGGGAGACCCGAAAGCGGCAACCGCACTGGCGCTGTTCATATTTATATGACGGATATTGATATGACTGGTTGTCAGCGAGGGGAAAGGCCGGGCATCACATGGGCGTCGAAAGGGCGGGGGAGAAAGGAGTGGGTATGGGTCCACAGCGGCGCCGGGCGAGGTCCGGGCGATTGGCCGTCGTCGCGGCGTCGGTCGTCGTGTCGGGCACCCTGGCGGTCGGGCCCGGCTTCGCCGTGGTCCCGCCGGCGGCACGGGCAGCCGACCCGCCCGCTCCGGCCCCCACGATCCCGGCCCCCATGACCCCGGTCCCGGCACCCCCGGTTTCGACACCCCCGGCCCTGCCGTCCACCCCTGCCGTCCCCCCGTCGCCCGCCACGCCCGCGGCAACGGTCACGCCCCCGGCCCCGGTCACGCCCACGGCCCCCGCACCGGTGGCGCCGATGGTTCCGCTCCCCGCGACCCCGGCGAAGACCGCCCCGGCCGTCCCGCCCTTCGGGGCGTTTCTCGACTCCGGGGCCCTCGGGGTCGCGCGCATGGCCCAGCTGAGCCACTGGCTCGGCGGGACCGAGCTGAAGGTCGCCCACACCTATCTGCCCGGCGAACGCTGGCGGGACATCGAGGGCGCGCCCGGCTTCCTGGACGTGTGGGCGCGCTGGCGGCGGGAGAAGGCCGACCGGATGCTCGTCCTCAACGTGCCGATGCAGGAGCGCAACGAGGACGACATCCCGGACGCCCAGGTGCGGTGGCTGCTGCGGGCGGGCGCGGCCGGCGCGTTCGACCATCACTTCAGGGCCCTGGCCCAGCGGCTGGTGGAGCTGAAGGTGCCGGACACGGTGATCGTGCTCGGCTGGGAGATGAACGGCACCACCTACACCCATCGCTGCGGACCGGACCCTCAGGCCTGGAAGACGTACTGGAACAGAATCGTCGCCACCATGCGCTCGGTGCCGGGCCAGAAATTCCGGTTCGACTACACGCCGAGCCGTGGCCGGGACGCCGTGCCCTGGACCGAGTGCTATCCCGGGGACAGCACGGTCGACATCATCGGCATGGATTCCTATGACCAGCCGAGCGGACTGTCGTTCGACGAACAGGTGAAAGAGCCTTATGGCCTCCAGCAGCACGTGGATTTCGCGAAATCCCACGGCAAACCCATTTCATATCCGGAATGGGGTCTCTTCCGCAACGGTGACGACACCGAGTACATGCGGCGCATGCTCGCCTGGATCGACGAGCACAAGCCGCTCTACAACACGGTGACCGACTACTGCCCGCACGGCGTGTGGCAGTGCTCGGACAACCCCCGCTCGTCGCGGATCTTCCGGACCGCGCTGTACGGCCGCACCGAACAGCCGGCCACCCTTCCCACCCCGACCCCGACCCCGACCCCGACCCCGACACCCACCCCGACGCCCACCCCGACCCCGACGCCCACGCCCGCCAAGAAGCCCCCGGCCGACTGCTCGCCGCTGGACCTGGGCGACTGGGTCGAGTACTGGCTCGGCGGAAAGCTCTGCATCCGCTTCGGCTGGTGGTCGCGCAACCGCTAGTCCTGCCGGGGCGGCTGATCCTGGCCGCGTTCCCGCCACCGGTGCAGCACCTCCCTGCCCCAATGCCGGGCGGTCGCGTCGCACAGCGCGGCCGTCAGCAGCGGTGCGGTGCGCCGGCGGGCCATGAGCAGCCGCTGGTTGACGACCCGTTCGGGCCGCCAGTGGTGCTTGTACGGCTCGTCGCCGCGCAGCAGGCTCAGGGTGTCGCGCCGGCCGCCGCCGGTGTGCTCGGCGCAGGCGTCCAGCAGCATCACCGCCACGTCCGCCTTCAGCTCCCTGAGGCACGGATGGGCGCCGTAGAGGTAGCCGCCGGCCAGGCCGCGCGACAGCAGGGTCAGGTCGACGGCCACCACCTCGTCGTCGATCCGGAACTCGGTGACCACCGCGTTCCCCGAGCGCACCATCGGACCCACCGCGCGCACCAGATGCGCGCGGAACCGGGGCTGCAGATGCTCGGACGTCACCTTCCGCCCCTGCCACTGCAGCCGGTGCAGCTCCAGCAGCCGGCCGAGCGCCGCGTCCACCTCCTCGGGCCCCACCGCCCGCCGTCGCACGTCCAGCGCGGCCACCTTGCGCAGCTTGGCCCGCACCCGCTGGGCCGACTTCGCCGACAGCCGGGCCGTCAGCCCGTCCATGGGCAGGGGCGGCAGTTCCAGGCAGAGCGAGTCGGGGACCGTGCGGCGCGGCCCGCGCCAGCGGTCGTAGACCCGCTCCACCGCGCCGCCCGGGCGGACCTCGCGGAAGTCGACCAGCGCCGTGCGGGCCGCGTCGGCCAGCGCCTCGGTGAGCGCGCCGGCCGCCGGCCCGTCGTCGGTGTCGTCCAGCAGCACGTCCGCGTAGTCGGAGATCGCCCCGCCCAGCGGCACCAGCGCGGGCAGCGGCCGGCGGACCAGCATCAGCGGCGCGGCGGCCACCAGTTCGCCGCCGGCCCAGACCACCAGCAGACGCAGGTGCCCGCGCCGGCCGTACGACAGCCACCACGAGTGCAGCCAGGCGTGGCTCTGGAACGGGGTCGCGGCGGCGCACCGCCCGTACAGCCGTCCCCAGGCCGGGGCCAGCCCGGCGAAGCGGTCCTCGTCGGTGACGAGTTCGGCGGTCAGGGCGCGGCTCACGGCGCGCGCCGTGGAGAGGGCGGTCACCGTGTGCCGTGCATGTCGGCGGCGACGGCCGGTCCGGGCACCGAGGCCGGGCGCACGGTGTCCTCCTCGGGCCGGCGCCTCGGCCGCACCAGCAGCGCGAGGGCGCCCAGCAGCCCGCCCGCGCTCGCCCCGACCAGCCCGGTCACGACGGGCGGCGCCGACGCCGGCTCGGCCGGCTTCGCCGCACGCGAGAACTGCACCAGCTCGACGTGCGTGTCGGCCTTGGCCGCGTTGGCGTGCTGGGTGAGCGCGCGGGCGACCGCGTTGGCCATGTCGGCGGCCCGCGCCGGGCGTGTCGAGGTGGCGGAGACGGCGACCATGGGGGCGTCCGGCGAGGTCGCGGTGCGCACGCTGCCCCGCAGGGTGGCGACGGGCACGCCGGCCCACACCTGGGCGTCGCCGAGCACCGCGACCTGGGTGGCGACCCGGCCGTAGGCCTGCGCGAAGCCGAGCGCGCCGGCGGTGTCGGCCCGTTCGGTGGGGACGACGACGACATAGCTGGTCGCCGTGTACTCCGGGGGCTTCAGCACGCCGTACCCGCCGCCCAGCAGCCCGCCCGCGAGGACGCCGGCCGCCACCAGCGACCAGGGCGGGAGCGCGCGGAGACGGGAGGGGCGGGAGGTGTGCGGGTGCCGGGTCTGGTTGTCGGTCATGGGCTGACTCCCTGAGGGGATCGGGACTTGGGGACCGTAGGGGGGAGCGCCGCCGTGTAGACGTCCATGAGCCGGGCGGCGCTGCGGGTGATGCAGTAGTGGCGGGCCGCCTCGGGGGCGGTGCGCGGGCCGGGCCCGGCGGCGCGGACCTCGGCGAGCGCGCGGGCGTAGGCGCGGGGGTCGCACGGGACCCGCACCGCGTCCGGGGCGGCCCCGGGCGGCAGGTCCTCCAGGGCCGGGCAGGAGCCGTAGCGCACCGGCAGCCCCGACGCGAGCGCCTCCACGACCGCGAGGCCGAACGCCTCCTCCTGCGAGGGGGCGGCGAGCACGTCCATCGCCGAGGCCAGCGCGGGCAGGTCCGGGCCGGACGAGCCGTCGGGCAGGTACGGCCGCTCCCCGGCGAACAGCACCCGCTCGGCGATCCCCGCCCGCCACGCGGCCCGGCGCAGCGCGGGCTCCTCCGGGCCGCCGCCGACCAGCAGCAGCCTGCAGTCGGCGGGCAGGTCGGCGAGGGCGTGGATGAGGACGTCGAAGCGTTTGCCGCGGGCGAGCCGGCCGATGCCGCCGACGACGAACGCGTCCTCGGGCAGCCCGAGGCGGGCCCGGGTGCGGCGGCGGGCGTCCGGGTCGTAGGCGAACCGGGCCAGGTCGATGCCGTTGGGTACGACCGCGATGCGCGGCCCGGGCACGCCCCAGCGGGTGAGCCGGGCGGCGACGGTGGGGGAGACGGCGACGGTGGACCGGCCCAGCCGCTCGCCCAGCAGATACAGCCCGCGGACCCCCGCGGTGAGCGGCCGGCCCTCCAGCTGTGTCTCGCCGAGGGAGTGCTCGGTGGCGACGACCGCCCGCACCCCGGCCAGCCGGGCGGCGATGCGGCCGTACAGGCAGGCCCGGTAGAGGTGGGTGTGCACGAGGTCGTACCGGCCGCGCCGGATCAGCCGGGCCAGCCGGGGCAGCGCGGCCAGGTCGCGGTTGCCGGCCATGCCGAGGTGGGTCACCCGCACCCCGTCGGCCGCGAGCCCGGCGGCCACCGGCCCCGGGTTGGTGAGTGTCACCACCTCGCACGCGACGGGCAGGTGCCGCAGCAGCAGCCGCAGTTGCTGCTCGGCGCCGCCCACCCCGAGCCCGGTGATGATGTGCAGGGCCTTCACCGCAGCCCCTCGACGGGACGCCGGCGCAGCCGGTGCAGCCGGTGCTTGAGGAACAGGCGTACAGCGCCGTCGTTCTGCCCGACGTGCACCCGCGGCAGGACGTGCGGGCCGTTCAGCTCACCGGGGTCGATGGCGCAGGCGTAGCCGTAACCGGCCGCCCGTACGGCCGCCACGGCGCGCCCGTCGACCGTGCCGTACGGGTAGCAGAAGCCGGTGACCGGGGCGTCGGTCAGCTCCTCCAGCGCGGCCCGGCTGCCGGCGGTCTCGGCCGCCAGCAGCGCGTCGTCGGCCCCGGTGAGGTCGATGTGGGTGAGGCCGTGCGAGCCGATCTCCATGCCCGCGGCGGCGGCCCGCCGGATGCCTTCGGCGGTCAGCAGCGGCTTGCGCGGGCCCAGCGGGTCCCAGGCGTTGTCGCCGCCGAGCCGGCCGGGCAGCACGAACAGGGTGGCCGTGCACTCCCAGCGGGCCAGCACCGGAAGGGCGCCGGAGAGGAAGTCGGCGTACCCGTCGTCGAAGGTGAGACCCACCAGGTCCCGCCCGTCGCCCCGGGCCAGGGCGGCGAGCAGCTCGCCCACCGACACCCCGCGCAGCCGCCGCCGGCGCAGCCAGCGCAGCTGCCGCTCCAGCCGGTCGGGGGTGACCGTGATGCGGTACGGGTCGGCGGAGCAGTCGCCGACCGAGTGGTACATGGCGATCCACGGCAGCGCGCCGCAGACGAGCGCCCGGGCGGGCGCCGGTGACTCAACGGAGGACGGCATGGGCGAGCCTTCGGGTGAGCGTGCGGACAGCACGGAGTGCGGGGGCGAAACCCTGGGCGCGCAGGGCCCAGGCGAGCAGGACGAAGACGACGGTCACCGTGGCGCCGCCGGCGGCGAGTCCGGCGAGCGGCGACGACGGCAGACTCGCCACCAGCCCGCCGGCCACGGCGGCCGGCACCGCCGCCCGCAGCGGCCGGCTCAGCTCGTGCAGCACGGCCCCGGTCCGGATGGGCACGCTGCGGTGCCCCATGCCGGCGAGCAGCAGCGCGGCGGTGAGGGTGATGCCGGTGGCGTTGGCGGCGGCGATCCCGGTGACCCCCCACGAGCCGACCGTCCAGGCGCCGAGCCACGAGGTGGCGACGATCCCCGCGGCCATCGCGGCCACCGGGTACCAGGAGGCGCGGCCCGCCGAGAAATAGGAGCGGACCAGGACGCCGGTCAGGGTCTGGCCGAGCAGACCGAGCCCGTAGACCCGCATGACGTCGGCGGTCGCCGCGGTGTCCTCGGCCGTGAACGCCCCCCGCTGGAACAGCAGCTCGATCAGCTGCGGGGCGCAGGCCACGACCGCCGCCGTGCCGAGCAGCACCAGGCAGGCGGCCAGCGCCAGATCCCGCTCCACCCGGCCCCGGGCCCGCTCGGTGTCCCCGTCGGCCAGCGCCCGCGCCACCACCGGGAAGGTGACCGTGCACAGCATCATCGACAGCGACATCGGGATCTGCGCGACCTTCTGCGCGTAGTTCAGGTGCGAGATGGCCCCGGCGGGCAGCCCGGAGGCGAGGAACCGCTCGATCAGCACCTGGGACTGCCGGCACAGCGCGAACAGCAGCACGGTGGCCAGCAGCGGCACGTCCAGCGGCTGCGCCTCGGCGGCGGCCTTCGCCTCCGCCCGGTCGATGCGGCGGCGCCGCAACTCCCGCACCAGCGACGGCAGCTGGACCGCCACCATCAGACAGCCGCCCGCCGCGACCCCGATCGCGGCCGACCGCACGCCCCAGCGCCCGCCGAGCGTGTACATCGCCGTGCCGATGCCGACGTTGTACACGACGTAGATCGCGGCCGGCGCCAGGAAGCGGCGGTGGGCCCGCAGGGCCGCGCTGCAGTACCCGGCGAGGCCGAAGCTCAGCACACAGGTCGCGGTGAGCCGGGTGCAGTCCACGGCGAGCGCCGGGTCGGGCAGTCCCGGCGCGAGCGCCCCGACGAACTGCGGAGCGGCCAGCACGAGCAGCGTCCCGACCGCCGTGAACGCCAGCGCCAGCCGGGGCAGCGTGCCCGCGACCAGCGACCGCACCGGATCCCCCGGGGCGCCCTGCGCACGGCGGGCCAGGGCCCTGCTGAACGCCGGGATCAGCGCGAACGCCAGCCCGTCCTCGATGAGCAGCGTGGCCGCGAACTCCGGCACGGTCCAGGCGACCAGGAAAGCGTCCGTGTCCTGCCCGGCCCCGAACAGATGGGCCAGCGACTGGTCCCGCACCAGCCCGAGCAGCGCCGCCGCGACCGAGAGGGAGGCGGTGACCAGGGTGGCCCGGGCGAGCGACCGGCGGGTGGCGGGCGGGGCGGGCTCCGCGGGCGGGGGCGGTACGGGCGGGCCGCAGGCTGCCTCGGGAGGCGGGGGCGGCGCGGGCGGGCGGCCTGCCTGCTCGGCGCCGGTGACGGCGGCTACGCCGGTACGCGCCCCCGGCAGGGTGACTCCGCGTGCGTCGGCGGGCCGGCCCTGACCCGGGTCCGGGCGCCGGTGGGCCGCCCCGGTCTCCGGTCCCGGTGCCCCACCGGTCGTACGGCTCGTCATCGCGTCCGCCTCATCGCAGGGCCGCCTCTCCGGCCGGCGCCGCCCGCCCGGCCGGTACGGCGGTGCGCTCGCCGGGGGCCTGCCGGTCGCCGCCCACCAGCGCCCACCAGGCGATCAGCCCGAAGCACACCGCCGTCAGCACGGTCGACGGGCCGCCGATGTCGGCGTACACGAAGTCCACGAGCTGCCACACCAGCAGCCCGCAGGCGACCAGCGCGCAGTCCAGGCCCCGGCCGCCGGCCCCGCGGGCGCGCCACAGGCCGCGCAGGGCGCACACCAGCAGGGCGAGCCAGCCGCCCGCGAGGCAGAGCAGCCCGATCAGGCCCTGTTCGCAGAGCACCAGCAGATACATGTTGTGCGGGGACAGCAGCGGCTGCCGGCGGTAGGCGGCGCCCGCGCCCTCGGTGTCGCTGCCCGAGGACAGCGCGAGCGAGGCGTTCCCGTCGCGGTACTCGGGGAAGCCCTTCAGGCCGACGCCGGTCAGCGGGCGCTCGCGCCACATGTCGGTGGCCGCGGCCCACATCGTGTACCGGTCGGTGACCGACTGGTCGGGCGCGTCGGTGACCTGGGTGATGCTGTCGATCCGCTCCTGGAGCATCGCCGTACCCACTCCCAGCCCGCCCACCAGCACCACGCCCGCGGCCACCACGGCCGCCCCGATCCGCACGGCCCGGCGCGGCCCGGCCAGGACCAGCTGGACGGTGAGGGTGAGCGCGGTGGCGATCCAGGCGCCCCGGCTGAAGGACAGGGCGAGCGGGACCGACAGGGCGAAGGCGCAGCAGGCGGCGACGGCGCGCTCCCGGGTCGCGGACCGGCCGAGCGCCAGGCCCACCGCGCACACCAGCCCGAAGGACACCACCGTCGCCATGCCCATCACGTCCGTCGCCCCGAAGGTGCCGACCGCCCGGATGTCCTCGCCCTGGTAGGAGGCCCCGGTCCCGGTGACGTACTGGTGCACGCCGACCGCCCCCTGCCATCCCGCGAGGGCCACGAACGACCAGGCCAGCAGCCGGAAGTCGGCCCGGCCGCGGACGAGGAGCACGACGGCGGAGGGGACCAGCACGAACACCTGCAGATAGCGGCCGAGACCGGTGATCCCGGCGCCCGGCGAGACGGCGTGCAGCGCGGCCAGGGCGAGGCCGGCCACCGGCAGGCCGAGGATCACCGCGGCGGTCCGGCCGAGCGGCCGGCTGCGCGCGCGCAGCAGCCGTACCGCGCAGAAGAGGACGACCAGCGCGGACAGGGCGTCGGCGGGCCCCGCGCCGCCCTCGCCGCCGGGGGCGACCGGCAGCGCGAGCAGCGCGACGACGGCCACCACCGGCAGCACCGGGGAGAGCCGCGCGGGGTGGCGGAGCGGCAGAGCGAGGGCCATCGGTCAGCTCCCCGTGGAACGCACGAGCGCGGCGGCGGTGCGCAGCAGGATGCAGACGTCCTGCCACAGCGACCAGTTGTCGATGTAGGCGTTGTCGAAGCGCGCCCGGTCCTCGATGGAGGTGTCACCGCGCAGCCCGTTGATCTGGGCGAGCCCGGTGATGCCGGTCTGCATCCGGTGGCGGGCCGCGTAGCCCGGGTAGGTCTGGCTGAACTGGCCGACGAAGTACGGCCGTTCGGGGCGCGGGCCGACCAGGCTCATGTCACCCCAGAAGACGTTCCACAGCTGGAGCAGCTCGTCCAGCGAGGTCTGCCGCAGGAACCGGCAGAAGCGGCTCATCTTCCGCTCGTCGGCCACGCTCCACCGGGTGGCCGCCTCGTGCTCGTCGGCCGGGCGGTGGGTGCGGAACTTCAGCAGCGTGAACGGGCGGCCCCCCTTGCCGATGCGCTCCTGCCGGAACACCACCCCGGGCCCGTCGGTGAGCCGCAGCACCACCGCGCACACCAGCAGCACCGGGCTGACCAGCACCAGCAGCGCCCCGGACACCGCCATGTCCAGCAGCCGCTTGCCCGCGTTGCCACGCCGTCGCGTGCCCAGGTCCAGGCGGCGCACGGCGAACCCGGCGAGCTGGTCGCGCATCTCGTACGCCGGGCAGTCCGCGTCCAGCTCCCACAGCGCGCAGCCCGACTCGGCGAGCGCCCGCAGCAGCGGCCCCTTCTCGGTGCGCACGGCCGGATGGACGGTGAGGACGACCCGCACCCCGTTCTGGATGAGCGCCCGCTCCACCTCCTCGCCGGTGGTGAGCACCGGCAACCCGCCGGTGCCGTCCGGGTGCTCCGCGACCACGCCCACCGGCCGCACCCCGCAGCGCGGGTGCCGCAGCAGCGCGGCGGACACCCGCTGCGCGGTCGCGGCCGGCCCGATCACCAGGGCCGTACACGGGTGGCGCAGCAGCACGACCCGGCGCCGCCAGTGCACCGCGCCCCGGGCCGCGCAGGCCGCCGCAGCGTGCAGCGCGCAGCCCAGCAACAGGGTCCGGGCGGTCAGGGCGCGCCCGGGATCGTACGCGGCGAGCAGCGCGGCCAGGCTCAGCCAGACCACCGCGATCCGCCCGCACACCGCGGGCAGTTCGTCGAGCACGCCGGGCACCGGCCGGGCGGAGTGCGGGCGCAGCAGCAGGGCGCCGCACACCAGGGCGGCGACCAGCACCGGCCGGTGGGAGGTCTCCTCCAGTGTGGTCGCGCCCACCAGGGCGGCGAGCAGGTCGGCGGCGAGCAGCGGCAGCGGCGAGGCGGGCCGCACGGGCGGCCGCCGCAGCGGGAACCGGAAGCCGCCGGCGGCGCGGGCCGGCAGGACCGACACGGCCGAGATCCGGTTGTCCCATGGCTGCGCGCCGGGCGAGGGGACAGTACTTTCCGCAGTCACGAGTGGATGGACTCCCTGCACTCGGAGGGCACGAGCTGGGCTGGTTCTCGGCCCGCCGCCGGGGCGCGGCCGAGGAGTTCGCGGTAGAGGGCCGCGACCCGTTCTGCGGTGAGCCGCACATCGTGCGTGGCCAGCACGTGCCGGCGCCCCTGGCCGCCGAGCGCCGCGCGCAGCGGCGGATCGGACAGCAGCCCGGTGATCGCACCGGCCAGCGCCCCCGGGTCCTCCGGCGGGACCAGACAGCGTGCGGCGAGCGCGGGCGGCAGGCTCTCGCGGGCGCCGTCGACATCGGTGAGCACGACGGGCCGCCCGCAGCCGAGCGCCTCCAGCGGGGCGAGCGCCATGCCCTCCCAGCGCGAGGGCAGCACCACGAGGTCGGCCGCCCGGTACCAGGGGACGGCGTCGGTGACCGCGCCGGTGAACTCCACGGAGGAGTGCGCCTGCCGCTGTAACACCTCGCGGTCCGGTCCGTCACCGACCAGCACGAGCCGTGCCTGAGGCAGCACGCCGACGACGTCCTCCCAGGCGCGCAGCAGGACGTCCTGCCCCTTCTGCCGGCACAGGCGGCCCACGCAGACGACCAGGGGTGACCCGGGCGGGGTGCTCTCGTCGTCGTCGGCCGGGGCGTAGTGGGTGGTGTCGATGCCGTTCGGGATGACCGTGTACGCGGCGCGCACACCGGCGCGCAGGCCCGTCGCGCGCTCCGCCTCGCTCACACACACCACCCGATGCGCCCAGCGCGCTCCCCATCGTTCCCAGTGCAGGGCGAGCGTCGCGGTGAGCCCGCCGACCGCCTCGAAGGACCAGGCGTGCGGCTGGAACACGGTCGGGATGCGCCCGCGCACGGCGAGCCGCGCGGCCAGGCCGGCCTTGGCGCTGTGCGCGTGCACCAGTTCGGGCCGTACCTCGTCGATCAGGCGTACGAGCCGCCGTACCTCGCCCGGCAGGCCGGGGCCCGGGGAGCGGCCCGCCTGCCAGTCGCGGACATCGACACCCAACTCGCCTAGATTCCTGGCGAGTTGGCCGCCCGGGCAGGCCGCCGTGACCCGCAGGCCCGCCGCGATCTGGGCTCGTGCCAGGTCGAGCACGACCCGGGCGACACCGCCGTCGACGGGTTGCGCGAGGTGCAGGACCCGGGGCCGGAGGGCGGGTGCTGACTGGTGCATTCGCGGGATACCTCGCTCACGGGGGCGCTCGGACTGCGGTCGTGAACGCGCCTTCAGCTCCGGGCGTCCACGGCGGCGAAGAGCGCGCCGGCCCCTGCCGCGTCCGCGTGGGAAACGAGCCGGAAGCCCTGCTGGTCACCGCTTTGCAGCAGCGCCGGACCAAGATCAGGTACATCGGGCCCGTGGCCGAGCGTGTCGGCGTGGGCCGGAACGCGCCGGGCCGGTACGCTGCCCGGTTTGCTGATCATGGAGTGCGGTACGCCGGGCGTGCGCCGGGGGCCGGTGGAGAGCGTGAGCGGCTCGCCCGCGCTGCTCCGGACCTCCCGGCACCGGCTCCCCCGTTCGGGGGCGCGGCGATCGGGGGAGGTGTCGGCCGCGCGGACGAATCCGTGGTGCCGCATCGCGTGGTGGCGCGGGGTGAAGGCGAGGGCGCCCGCCGTCGTACGCAGCAGCGGACCCAGGAACTTGCGCATGACCGGCGGTGCCCTTTCGCACGTGCTGGGGAGGTTCGCAATTCTAGTAGCTATCCGTATTAATCCGGAGAAACAGGACAAGTGTGTCGGAAACGTGAAGGGCTACCTCTCGTGCATCACCCCATTGGCGGCACAACCCCTGTAGGCGCAGCGCGTTGACACAGCGCCGGGTATCCGCCCGGATGTTGCGTCGATCCCAAGGAGCACCTCTCCATGTCGCGTATCGCGAAGGGCCTGGTCCTGACCTCCGCCGCCGTCGCGGCCGTCGCCGGCGGTGCCGGCATGGCCGCCGCCGACTCCGAAGCGAGCGGTGTCGCCGCCAACTCGCCCGGTATCGCCTCGGGCAACGTCGTCCAGGTCCCGATCCACCTGCCGATCAACGTCTGCGGCAACACCGTCAACTTCATCGCCCTGCTGAACCCGGCGTTCGGCAACACCTGCGTCAACGCCTGACGTCGGCACGCACCCCTTCGGCCGGCCGACCGCCCCGCACTTCATCGCGAGGCGGACGGCCGGTTTTTCGCTCCCCCGGACGGGTCACGGTGAGCGGGCGAGCGGTTGCGGCGCGCGATCGGTGAACAGACGGTGGGCTCAGGTCCCACCGTTCACCGAAAGGAACCCCCATGCGTGATCTGCCTGCCCGGCGTCTCGCGTCCACCGCCCTCTGCGCGGCCGTCCTGGTCGGCATCACCGGCCCGGCCGCCCTCGCCGCCGACGCGGCCGGCGAGCACGGGCGCAGCACTTCCCGGGCGCCTGTCCCGGCGGCCGAGAAGGAGAAACTGCTCGCCCAGGTCCGCGCGCTGGGCAGCACGAGTTCCGTGCTCGATCCGGTCATCGAACTGCTCAACCAGTCGCTGGAGAAGGGCCGGCTCCCCGCCGACGAGGCCAGAAGGCTGGGCGCGGCGGCGAAAGCGGCCATCGCCAAGGCCGCCGCCGACCCGACGCCGGCCACGTCACCGGATCCCGCGGCCCACACGGCACCGACGACCCCGGCCCAGTCGTCGCCCACGACTCCGGCCACGCCGACGAAGCCGGCCCGGCCGGCGGCCCAGTCGTCGCCCACGACCTCGGCCACGCCGACGAAACCGGCCCGGCCCGCGGCCCAGTCGTCACCCACGGCACACGCCACCCCGACGACGGCGGCGAAGCCGGTGGCCCATACGTCACCCACGGCGCCCGCGACACCGACGGCGCCGGCGAAGCCCGTGGCTCAGTCGTCGTCCACGGTCCACGCGAGCCCGACGACCACGGTGAAGCCCGTGGCTCAGTCGTCGTCCAGCCCGACGACCACGGTGAAGCCCGCGGCTGAGGCGACTCCCACCGCACCCACGAAGCCCGGAGCCCCCACGGCGACCGCTTCGCCCGCCGCGCACACGAAGCCGGCGGCGCCCACGGCCACCGCATCGCCCGCGAAGCCCGCGGCGACCGCCTCGCCCACCGCACCCGCGAAGCCCGCCGTGCCGAGCACCCCGACGGCGCCCGCGGTACCGGCCACGCCGACGGGCTCCACCGCCCCCACGGCCCCCGCCGCCTCCGTGTCGCCGGCCGTTCCCGCGACCGCGGCGGTCCCGGCCGGGGCCGCCGTCCCGTTGGCCCTCGCCGGACAGGCCGTCGCGCGGCACTCGGCCGTCGGCCTGCCCTCGTCGCGCGACATCGTCAGCGACGCACTCGACGACCTGGACGCCGCGATCGACAAGCTGGTCGAAGCGGTCACCGACGGCCTCGACCAGATCCTGTCCTCCGCCACCGATGTGGTGTCCGGCCTGGTCGACCTGCTGTCGGGGACCCTCCTCGCAGGCGACCTGCCCGCGCCCACCCTGACCGACCTGCCCTCGCTGTCCTCCCTGACCGAGGACGCGACCCTGCCCGCGACGACCGAGGCCTCGACCCTGCCCGCGACGGCCTCGGAGCCGAGCCAGCCCGCGACGACATCGGAGCCGAGCCAGCCCGCGACGAGCGCCGAGCCGAGCCTGCCCCCGACCGGCTGACGCGGGAAGTCCCCGTCGGTCCGAGGGATTTCATATGTCTTCTCCGCGCGGGGTTTCCGGCCCGGCCGGGAGTCGTTAGGCACGGCGTCAGAATCCCCTGGGGTGACGTGAGTTGCCGAAGAAAGGAACATGATGAAGTCCCTGAAGGCTGCCGCCGTGGTTGCCGGTTCCGTGGCCCTCGCCGGCGTCACCGCGCCCGCGTTCGCCAGCAACGCCGCCGACGTGGCGCCCACCAGCCTCAACGGTGCCGTCAACAAGATCACCAAGGGTCCGCTGACCCTTGAGGACGCGATGCCGCTGCGGCACCAGTCGGACGCGCTCAACACCGAGAAGAAGGGCTCCGTGCTGCACACGGCCAAGGGCGCCACCACCACGCTGAACCGGCACACCCCGCTCCTCGGCGGCCTGCCCCTGCAGAGCTGACGCCCCGTCCCCGCGCCGGCGGCGGAAGACCGGGAATTCCCGCGGCTCCGCACACCGGAGAGCAGCGACGTCCACCCGGAAAGCGGAGAAGACAGGGGGCCGGTACCGCACCCGCGGCACCGGCCTCCGGCGCGTTCGAGGCCACTTCCCTCGTTCGTGTGGAGCCCTTCCGGGCACTGGTCCGGAAGGGTGAGCAGCCGCCCGGCGGCGCGCGGCGGCGTCGATAGGGTCGCGCGGTGACCTCAACCTCAACCGAAACCCGTCCCGCCGAGCTGGGCACGCTCGTCGTCCTGGCCTGGAGCGGCGAGGCTCCCGACGGCGCCGACATGCCCTACCTGCTGGCCTACTCCCTGGGCGACACCGAGGGCGGCCCGGAGGGCACCGCCGCCGCGGTGGAACAGCTGCTGGTGAGCAACGGACTGCCGGTCGGCGGCGAGCTGGTCGACGGCACCGGCCGGCCCGGCCTTCCGGTCAGCCTGCTGGTCGAGGCCGGCCAGGCGGTCGTCCGGATGTCAGGGCAGGTCGCCCGGTCGGACGTACCGCCCCCGTGGCTGGCCGCCGTCCGGGAACGCGGCTACGCCTACCTCGTCTTCACCACCCGCGCCTGGCCGGAGGGCGTGCCCGGCAAGGCCGTCGAGCCCGCCGCGCTGGCCGCGTTCGCCGGTGCCGAGGAGACGCTGACCGCCGCCGCGCACGTCGTGCTGCCGGCTTCCGGCCTGCGCGGCTGATGCCGAGGACCCTGACCGGCGGCAGAGGGTTCGGCCTGCTGCTCGTGCTCACCGGGGCGGCCGGACTCCTCGCCTCCTGGGTCATCACCCTGGACGAGTTCAAGCTGCTGGAGGACCCGGGCTTCGTCCCCGGGTGCAGCCTGAACCCGGTGGTGTCCTGCGGCAGCGTGATGAAGAGCGACCAGGCCTCGGTCTTCGGGTTCCCCAACCCGATGCTGGGCCTGGTGGCCTACGGCATCGTGATCTGCGTCGGCATGAGCCTGCTGGCCGACGCCCGCTTCCCCCGCTGGTACTGGCTGCTGTTCGAGGCCGGATGCCTGTTCGGCGTCGGGTTCGTGACCTGGCTGCAGTTCGAGTCGCTGTACCGGATCAACGCGCTGTGCCTGTGGTGCTGCCTGGCCTGGGTCGCCACGATCCTGATGTTCTGGTACGCCACCGCACTGGTCGTCCGCGAGGGACTCCTGCCCGCCCCCGGCCCGCTGAAGAGCTTCTTCGCCGAATTCGGCTGGGTGCTCCCGGTGCTGCACATCGGAGTGATCGGAATGCTCGTCCTGACCCGCTGGTGGGACTTCTGGACGAGCTGAACAATGACGAGCCGACTATTGCGGCAGTCGGGGGAATTGTGAGCTGACGGCGTTTTTGGCTCGTTACGCGGTACGGACGTCGAACCCCCCACATCCTGAAAGGGACCGTACCTGACATGAAGTCCACCACCCGACGAACCCTTGCCACCGTCGTCACGGGCGTCACGGCCGCCCTGGGGGCGGCGGCCACTCCCGCCGCCGCGAACCCCACGGTCCCGATCCCCGTACCGCTGGAGGGCGCCTCCAAGGCGCTGGGCGTGGAACTGCCCAGGGCCGGCCTGCAGGTGCCGCTGGTCACGCCGGGCGTGCCCCAGGGGCCGCGCTTCGTCACCGGGCGGATGCTGCCCGAGCACACCCTGCCCCAGGTGCCGATCAACAGCGCCCTGCCCGGCGTGAACCTCCAGGCGCCCCTGCCGCACCCCCTCGACGACCGGTTCGACCACGTCGGCATCGCCGCCCCCGCCTCCGACCTGCGTGCCCTCGGCCCCGGCCTCAACCTGGAGGCCCCGCTGACCCCGCCCACCCCGGGCAACTACGGCCTGCCGAGGCTCAAGATGCCCGAGGCCGGCATCGCCGCCCCCGTCCTGCAGACGGTCGCCGACGCCGAGCTGGGCGCCGGCCCGGGACGGTAGCCGCCACCGCCGTACCCGCCGTATGGCTCTTCTGAGGTGACCCCGTGCGTCCTCGTCCGGTTAGCCGGTACGGACATCCGAACCCGGACGAGGAGCGAGCATGGTCGTCGATGTCGGCGCAGTGGCGGTCGGTGGGGAGCAGCGCAAGGAAGCGGCGGCCAGACCGTCCCGGAGAGAGGTGGCGCGGGGGCTGCTGGCCTCCGCCGCCGCGCTGACGCTGGCCCCGGTCGTCGCCGCCTCCCGGCCCCTGCCCCCGGCCGAGCCGTCCGACGGCAGCGCCTTCGACGAGACCTACCGGGGCCGGCGTATCCAGGGCTTTCTGGTGCCCGCCTCGGCGCGCAAGGCGGCCGACCGCGCCTGGCAGATCACCATCGACGGCCGGCCGCTGCACCTGATGCGCCGGGCCGACGGGTCCTGGATGAGCATGGTCGACCACTACACGTCGTACCGGACGCCGCTGGAGGCGACCCGGGCGGCCGTGGACGAGATCGGGCCCGGCCAGCGGCTGCGCGACCTGGCGCCGGGGCCGATGGGCGTCTGGCACCTGGGGCACGGGGCGGGGGGCCACGATGGCGTACGTGCGTAAGGACGTCAGTACGCTGACCGCGAGCGAGCGGCGGCGATTCGTCAACGCGCTGCTGGCCCTCAAACGGCGCGGTGAGTACGACGAGTTCGTCCGCATGCACATCGACTTCTACACCGCAGACGGCGAGCACGGCCTGCGCAGCGCACACATGTCGCCGTCCTTCCTGCCCTGGCACCGCCGGTTCCTGCTGGAGCTGGAGCGGGCGCTGCGCCGGATCGACTCCTCGGTGACGGTGCCGTACTGGGACTGGACCCGGGACCGTACGACGACGTCCGTGCCCTGGACGAGGGATCTGCTCGGCGGGAACGGGCGGCGCTCCGACCGGCAGGTGATGACCGGTCCGTTCGCCTACGCGGCGGGCCACTGGCCCATCAGGACGGGCGTCACCGACGGCCGGTTCCTCACCCGGGACCTGGGCCGCTCGGCCGCCCCCCTCCAGCTGCCCACCCGGAGCGAACTGCAGTGGGCGCTCGCCGATCCCGTCTACGACGTGTGGCCCTGGGACTCGACCGTCACCAAGGGCTTCCGCAACAAGCTGGAGGGCTGGGGGAGGGGCAGCGGCAGCGCCTCCTGGCGCAACCACAACCGGGTGCACCGCTGGGTCGGCGGGGTCATGGTCGGCGGCGCCTCCGTCAACGACCCGGTGTTCTGGCTGCACCACGCCTTCGTCGACCTCCAGTGGTACCGCTGGCAGCGGGCCCACCGGCAGCACCGCTACCTGCCGGCCGTGCCGCCCGGCGCGGGCGACACCCAGCACCAGCGGGTCATCGCCCGGCACGAGAAGCTGCCGCCCTGGGACGAGACGCCGGACCAGCTGGAGGACATGAGCCGGGTCTACCGGTACGCGTGAGCGCGCGCCGCGCGATGTCTTTCGGACATCGGACATGGGAAGAGCCCCGGCGCTCGGAGTGCCGGGGCTCTTGGCCGCGTGGGCCGAACGGCTCAGCCGCCGTAGCCGGAGCCGGGGTTGTCGTCGTGGTCGATGTTGGCGCAGGTGTTGCCGAAGGCCGGGTTCAGCAGGGCGATCACGTTGACGGTGTTCCCGCACACATTGGCCGGGAGGTGGATCGGAACCTGGACCACGTTGCCGGACACGATGCCGGGCGAATTGACGGCCGCGCCCTGGGCGCCCGCGTCGGCCAGGGCCAGCCCGGCCCCGCCGATCACCACGGCGCCGGTGCCGAGAGCGACACCGGCTGCCTTCGCGATGCGAGACATCACGTTCTCCTTTTGTAGCTCGGAAAGCACAACGGCAGACCAGCCGCCGCACTCCCCCTTCAACGGCGCCGCGCTGGCAGGGTCACGGTGATCACTCCGGGATCACTCTTTTAACGGCGGGCCCTGTCCCGCGTCCGGCCCGGCGTTATTCACAGGCGTCCGGCGGGGACGGTCCCCTACCCTCCGGACATGGACCCCGACACACTTCCCGACCCGCGCGAGCGGTCCCGGCGGCTGATCGGTCTGCTCGCCGACGAGAGCAGACTGCGGGCCTTCGCCGCGGTGGCGCTGGGCGCGCGCAGCCCCGGGCAGGTCGCCGAGGCGGCCGGTCTCCCGCCGAAGGACACGGCCGTCGCGCTGCTCGGACTCCGCGAGCAGGGCGCCGTGACCGGCGGGACGGACGACGGGCTCGCCGTCTCCTACGACCTCCTGCGCGAGCTGGCCCGGCCGCGGGAGCCGGCGCGTCCGGCCGGGGGCGGTGTGCTGGACATCTTCGTCCGGGACGGCCGGCTGGTCCGGCTGCCGGCCCAGTGGACCCGCAAGCAGCAGGTGCTGCGGCACATCGCGGAGCAGACCTTCGAGCCGGGGGTCGCCTACCCGGAACGGGTCGTGAACGAGCGGCTGCGCGCCTGGTGCGAGGGCTCCGACGAGATCGACCATGTGACGCTCCGGCGTCATCTCGTGGACCTGCACGAGCTGCGCCGGAGCGAGGGACTCTACGAACGGGTGGCGACGGCCCCCTGAGCGGGCCTCAGGGCAGCCGCCGTACCGGGGAGCCCGCCAGGTAGGCCTGGATGTTCTCCACGGCCTGGCCGTAGTACGTCGCGTAGTTGGCCCGGGAGACGTAGCCGAGGTGCGGTGTGGCGAGGAGGCGGGGCGCGGTGCGCATCGGATGGCCGGCGGGCAGCGGCTCGATGTCGAAGACGTCGACGCCGGCGCCGGCGATCCGGCCCTCGCGCAGCGCGGCCAGCAGCGCGTCCTGGTCGACGAGGGCGGCGCGGGAGGTGTTGACCAGGTAGGCGGTCGGCTTCATCAGGGCGAGTTCGGCGGCGCCGAGCAGGCCGCGGGTGCGGTCGCCGAGGGCGAGATGGACGGAGACGAAGTCGCTTTCGCGCAGCAACTCCTCCTTGCTGCCGGCCAGTTCCACACCCACCTCCTCGGCGCGCTCCCCGGTGAGGTTCTGGCTCCAGGCGCTCACCCGCATCCCGAAGGCGAGCCCGACCTGCGCCACCCGGCTGCCGATCTTCCCGAGACCGAGGAGCCCCAGCCGGCGCCCGTGCAGATCGGCGCCGACGGTCGACTGCCAGGGCCCGTCGCCGCGCAGCGCGTTGCTCTCCTGGACGATCCCGCGCGCCAGACCGAGCAGCAGCGCCCAGGTCAGCTCCACCGGCGGGGTGCTGGAACTCGCCGTGCCGCACACGGTGACGCCGTGCGCCTCGGCGGCGGCGTAGTCGATGACGCTGTTGCGCATCCCGGAGGCGATGAGGAGCTTCAGCCGGGGGAGGCGGGCGATCAGCGAACCGGGAAAGGGGACACGCTCGCGCAGGGTGACGACGATGTCGTAGTCGGCGAGGGCCGCGGCAAGAGCCTCCTCGCCATCGAGGTGCTCGCGCAGCGCGACGACCTCCACCCGATCCCCGACCACCGCCCAGTCGGCCGACTCGACGGCCACCCCCTGGAAGTCATCCAACACCGCACACCGAAGCCGCACGTCCTCTCCCTTCCTGACGGGGACTGTAGCGACACCCCGGGCACCACGGTCAACGGGAGGAGCTGCTCGACGGGGCGCGGGTTGAGGGCCTGTTCGCGGTGGGCGAGGCCGAGCCCATGAGCCATGGCATACGCCGTGTCAGCGGACTGGCGGTTCTGGTCGCGGGTACCGCGTTGGGCGCGTGGGTGGTCTTCGGGGCCCCGCACCACTGGCACGGCGGCAAGGCCCTTGGGCGTCTGGCACTCGTCCTGGGTTCCCTCGGGATTCAGCAGTTCACCTCGGCCGATCTTCCCCGATGCTCCTCGACCCGATGTTCCGCACGGGGAGCGCGGCGGCCGGAACGACGGAGTCTGAGGCCGGACGAGGCGTGACGCGTCCGCATGGCTGGACTCCGGTCCCGGTTGCCGAACCAAATGCGTGGAGTCTCGTTGATCAAGCCATGAACAAGACGATCTTGACGGCGGTTGTCGCCGTGGCAGCCGGCATGATGGTGTCCGTGTCCCCCGCCCAGGCGGTGCCCCCCACGAACCCCGCGGCGGTCGGCGAAACGGACACGGACCAGAACCCGCTCGGGAACCTGCTCCAGGCGGGCCCCACCACGTTCCCGGAAGGCCTCTTCCGGATCCTCCCGGTCGAGTGACCCCAGAAGCGGACGGACACCCCTCCGCCCGCAACAGACCCATGACCCCATGAGCTACCCCGGAGCCCCCTTGATCACCGAGCGGGTGTCCGGGGTTTGCTTGTGCTCTGAGCAGCGAAGACCCCTCCTGAGGGGGCGGGCGGTGCCTGGCGCGCCCTTGGCAGGACTCGAACCTGCGGCCAAGCGCTTGGAAGGCGCCGGGTAAGACGACCAGCGCACCGCTGCTGACCTGCGCCTCTTGTCGCGCCTGGCGCCTTGGCTACCGTCCTTCGACACGCATTCGACAGCACTCCGCACCGGCGTGCTCTCCGCCCTCCGGCAGTACGACGAGAGTGCCACCGGTGAGGCGTACGGCTCCCAACCCGTCGGCAGTTGCGCTGGCCTGCCGCTTACCCCCCCACGCAGCAGCCGACAGCGGCCTCCTCCCAAGTCCGCCGGGGTTCGCGAACGAGCGTTGCTGGCCATGGTGGCCCGCCCGCCGAGGCGGGCCGCGCCGCGCGGCATCTTGATGATCTCGTCCAGCGCAGGTGATCCATCAAAGGTCTCGTGCTTCGTCATCGCCACCTCGGCGGACAACTGGCCGCCCAAGCAGAAGGACGTTGAAGTACAGCCCTAATATGTGCAGGCCACGGGAGGGGGAGCATGTTCGAAGTGAGGCACACGTGCCCGCACTGTGGACACGGCGTAGGCCGGTTGATGCGCGTCAGCGGCGAAGGCGTTTCCAACTGCGCGCGTTGTCACAAGAGTGACTGGTCCCGCCGGTTCCCGTTCTCTGCACCGGATGCCCAGCTGGCGAAGCAGGAGGCCTGGGAAGCACTCCGCGCAGAGAAGGATGCGCGGCGACTCGACTGGGTGCCACGCAGCGAACAGACCATCCAGGTCAAGATCCCCGAGCGCATCGTGCCGCCTGCGCCACGCCGTCCGAAGGTGGAACGGGAGCGACTTGTCGAGCATGTTGGTGACAGGAAGCTCACCGAGTCCAACGCTGCTCGGAGCGCGAAGAACAGAGCGAAGAAGCGACTCTTGGCCTACGGAGCCTTGGCGGTAGGGACTGTGGCTTGCTTCGCCATCGGAGCGGGGCGCACTGGCGGTGACCACGTCAGGACCGCATCCGCCAAGCCCACAACGTTGCCGAGCCTGACTGCCTCTCCCTTGGGCAGATCCTCGGTGACTCCGTCGCTTTCGGAACCGTTGAGCGACTACCAG
Source organism: Streptomyces sp. NPDC046727 (assembly GCF_040645635.1). NCBI lineage: Bacteria > Bacillati > Actinomycetota > Actinomycetes > Kitasatosporales > Streptomycetaceae > Streptomyces > Streptomyces sp. NPDC046727. Next base: position 197,133 of record NZ_JBEYYR010000011.1, on the reverse strand, counting down.
CACTGGAGCCTTGCGAAGGCTGTGGCGGACGCCCGCAAGCACCAAGTCAGGTCGGTGACGTACACAGACCTCAGCGACCTGAACCGCAGTCCGTCTCACCTCGGCAACTGGAAAGTGTGCTGGCAGTTTCCTGATGCTGGCGCCAAGAGCGCCGGGACTCTCACGTTCGCGGTCCTGAAGACGAACGAGGCGTGCGCCTCGCCGCCACGGCCTCGCTCTCATCACGAATCGTCCTCAAAGGGCAGTTCTGACTCCAGCTCGGGTGGAAGCACGCCGACTGCTGGCAGCTCGCCCGCATCGGACAGCTCCAACACGACGGAATTGTGCGGCATCCGATCCAACGCCGGTAATTGCTACCACGCTGGCCAGTTCTGCCGGAACGTCGACGTGGGAGCGACGACTACGGACGCAGCAGGGCGCGAGATCACCTGCGACTATGAAGCAGGCGCCAATCGGTGGCATTACTGACAACCCGATGACCGGTCACGGCTTGGCACCCAGCAGGGCCCGCTCTCGGGGCGGCGTTCTTGGCCAGCTGCTGTTGACTCGGGTGCTGACGAGGATGGGGACCTGGACCGGTCATCTGGTTGGCCACCCTTGCCGTCGGTGGGGTCCGCCCCAGCGCGGTTCAGCACCGGTCCCGTCGTGTGCGCACTGGCCCTCACGGGGGCACGCCTGGGCGCGGCTTCCGAATATCCAACCGGCTGTCAGCGATCCGTCCGTTAGCGGTTGATCGGGATCTCGTAGACGATCTCGCAGTGAGCGGCGGGTGCGACGATGTCCGCCGTCTCTACCGGCCGACCGTCGTCGCTGTAATAGGTCCGCCGGATGTGCGTCACGAGTGCCGCTTTCTGGATACCGAGTAGTGATGCCTCTTCGGCGGTCGCCGTCCGCGGTTCCGGCTGCTCCACGGCGTGGCTGACGGTGACTCCGATCGCGGCCATGCGGTTCACGCCCCCCGCCCCGGCGTGCGGCCCTCCCTCCGGGAGGACAACGAGAGTGCCGGCGGTGAGGTCGTACGGTTCCCAACTGGTCGACAGCTGCACGGGCCTGCCGTCGGCCAGGAACTCGTACGTCGTCCGGACGCACAGGTCACCCTCGGCGATGCCGAGCCGCGCTGCGATGTCCGCCGGAGCCGGCACCTTGGCCTCTGTCCGGCTCTCCCAATCCCCCTGCCTGCCCACGGCCTTCATGTCCGCCCGGAACGGAGACCCGTCGGGCCGCTCACGCGCGGACGAACGGACCACCCGTACCCGCTGTCGGGGCTCGGCGACGTACGTGCCCGAACCGGCGCGGCCCTCCAGCACACCTTGGGAGATCAGCAGCTCCTGAGCCCGGCGGACCACGTTCTCGCCGACCCCGTACTCCTGGCCGATCTGGGCGCGGGACGGCAGACGGTCCCCGGGCTCCCATACGTGCTCCGCGATCCGTCGCCGGAGTACTGCGGCCCCCGGCCCGAGGAAGCCGTAGCCATGCGGGTGGAGGACGTGACCCTGCCCGAGTCCGATGCCGAAGATCAGTGGTGCGAGCTGCTGATCCATACGGCCACCCCGGAGATTGGGAAGCAGTGGACCGACACGGGAAGATCCACGAGCAGCGCGACCTGGAAGGCCGAGCCGAGGGCGAGACGCGCACTGTGCCGGGGCATCCGGCCCTGACCCGCATCCTGCGGCAGCACATCGCAGACGAGCAGCTTCAGCCGGGTGATCTGCTGTTCCAGGGCGAGTACGGCGGCGTCCTCGCCGGCTCCGTCATCCGGCAGGCGTGGCGCAGCGCACGTAAGGCCGTGCTGCCCCCCGCACGTCTTCGAGTCGTCCACCGGGCGGCGCGTGTACGACAACCGGAACACGCGCCTGACGAAGTGGCTCAATGATGGAGTCCCGCCCGCTCAGGTGGCGGAGTGGGCCGGGAACGGCGTCGCCGTGCTCCTGGCCACCTGCGCCCGTTGCATCGACGGACAGCTGCCGGATCTCAAGCGGTGGCTTGGAGCTGCCGGTGATCTCCCTGAGCGGCCGTCCGCCGGCTGACCTCTCGGCCTCGGCCCGGAACTTCGACACGCATTCGACACGGCCACCCGCGAGAACCCGGTGACAGCCGGGCAGCCCCGGATCCCGCCCTTGATCATCACGTGGCGTCCGGGGCTGGCCTGCGTCGAGTGCCACCCGCTCTGAACAGCAAAAATGCCCTCCCGAAGGAGGGCGGTGCCTGGCGCCCCCGGCAGGACTCGAACCTGCGGCCAAGCGCTTAGAAGGCGCCTGCTCTATCCACTGAGCTACGGGGGCCGGGTGGGTGGCCTCGTACCCGGTGCCCGGGTGCGGGCTGATCCGTGACGTTGCCGGGGACAAGGATAGGGCTCCCGGTTCCTTGACCCTGTCGCTTCGCCTCCGTGGCTCGATGTGGAGGTTCAGTGAAGCGGTCCTGATAATCGCAGGCAGGTACGAATCGTGCACCGCTTTTGGCGCCCGACGCACCGGGTGTTGTGCACTCGTTATGCCTGGACTGTGCCCGTGTCCCGGTCATCCCTTCCGTCCGTTCTGTTCTGTCGGCGCGCAGACATGTCTATATGCTTCAGAATTCCCCTAAAATTGGGCATTCTTCGCATGTGGTGACCTTGGACGTACGGCCTCAGCTGCTCGACACACTCTCCGCTCTGCGCGACCGTGTCGCCGCCGCACGCTTTCCGCTGCCCCTGGCCGGGGCCCCACGCGCGCGTGCCAACCGCGACGAACTCCTCGCACAGCTCGACGACTATCTCGTACCCCGGTTGCGGCACCCCGAGGCGCCGCTGCTGGCCGTCGTCGGCGGCTCCACCGGCGCGGGCAAGTCGACGCTCGTCAACTCCCTCGTCGGCCGGTGCGTGAGCGAGGCGGGCGTGCTCCGGCCGACCACCCGGACGCCGGTCCTCGTCTGCCATCCGGAGGATCATCACTGGTTCAGCGGCATGCGCGTACTCCCCGACCTGACCCGCGTGTGGGTGCCCCATCAGGACCCCGCCGACGAGCTGCTGCTCCCCGAGGGGGATCCCGCGCGCGTGCTGCGCGTCGAGACCGCCGACACGCTCCCGCGCGGGCTCGCTCTCCTCGACGCCCCCGACATCGACTCCCTCGTCGCCGACAACCGCGTCCTCGCCGCGGAACTGATCTGCGCCGCCGACATCTGGATCATGGTCACCACGGCCGCCCGCTATGCCGACGCCGTCCCCTGGCACCTGCTGCGCACCGCCAAGGAGTACGACGCGACCCTCATCACCGTCCTGGACCGGGTCCCCCACCAGGTCGTCTCCGAGGTCTCCCGGCAGTACGCCGCGCTGCTCACCAAGGCCGGGCTCGGCGACGTACCCCGGTTCACCGTGCCCGAGCTGCCCGAGTCCGCCTGGGGCGCCGGTCTGCTGCCCGGCACCGCCGTCGCGCCCCTGAAGAGCTGGCTCGTCCACCACGCCCACGACGCCGCCGCCCGCCAGCACGTCATGGTCCGTACGGCCCAGGGCCTCCTCGACTCGCTCAAGTCCCGCATGTCCGAGCTGGCCAGCGCCGCCGCCGCCCAGTACGCGGCGGCCCTCCGGCTCACCTCCGCCGTGGACGCCGCCTACGACAGCGAGCACGCGCGCGTACGCAGCCGCCTCCAGTCCGGCGCCGTACTCGCCGGGGACGCCCTCAAGCGCTGGCGTGCCTTCCCCCTGGACTGCACGGCCGGGGAACTCCTGGACGCCCTCGTGGAGAGCCTGGCCGCCCTGCTGTTGTGCGCCGTCACCGCCGCCGACGAGCGTGTCGACGACGCCTGGCGGCGCGAGCCCGCCGCCGGCGCCCCGGAACTCGCCGGCCGCGACACCTCCCTGGAGAGCGCCGAGCACCGCATCGGGCTCGCGGCCCGGCGCTGGCGGCGCGAGCTGGAGGAGTACGCCGAGGACGAGGTACGGGTGCTGGAGCGCACCGGTGGGCCCGACGCGGAGGTCGTCGCCGCCCTCGTCGCCACGGCGGTGCTCGGCGGGCGCCGGGCACGTACCGCCGGCGAGGGGCTCGCCGAGCGGCTGGGCGCGCACGGTGTGCTGCGGCTGCGTGACCGGGCCGGACGGCTGCTCATCGAGCACGTGGACCGTGTCATGCACGCCGAACGCGAGCGGCGCCTCGCCCCGCTCGACGCCCTGGACGTCCATCCCGATCCCCAGGCCGAACTCATCGCCGCGCTGTCCGTACTGCAGAAGGAGAGGTGACCGGTGACCGCCGTCACTGACCAGGACCACACGGATCACACCGACCACATGAGGCGCACAGACCACGACGGCGACAGCGGCGACACCGGGTCCATCGAGCACAGCAGTCACACCGGGCAGGGCGCTGTGGACAGCGTCGCGCGCGCGGGTGGCCGTACGGAGGTCCGCCTGAGTCTCGTGAAAGAGGACCACGGTGACGACTGCCCCGACGCCGTCTCCGAGGACGAGGGCGACCATGAGGATGAGGGCAAGGACGGCGTCGTCGGCGTCCTTCACGCGCGCGTGAACGACGAGAACCGCGAGAACCGAGAGAGCAGTGAGGGCGGCGGGGACGGAGGGGATGGCGGGGACGGCGACACCACCGACACCACCGACACCACCGAGCCGCCACGCCTCGCGCGCGTGCCGGACGAGAACGCCGATCGTGACCGAGCCGCCGATCGCGACCGTGGGGCCGATCGGGACCGAGCCACCGATCGGGACCGTGGCGCCGATCGGGACCGTGGCGCCGATCGGGATCGGCCCGCGCGCGGGCGCGGTGCCGAAGACGGTGTCTCCGTCCCCCGGCCGCACCTCCACTCCCCGAAGTCCCGCCCCGCGGCGGACGCCACACCCCCGAAGACCGCCACCGGCGCCGGCACCGATGCCGAGGCCGACTCCTCGGAGGCATGGGACGACGGGCTCATCGCGCGGCGCGTCACCGAGGCCAACGCCGCCGCCCTCGCCGCCGAGCGTGCCGTCACCCCGGAGCCCACCCACCGCAGCCACGCCCCCGCCCCGCTGGCGTACGACGGCCCGCTGCGCTCCCGCCTGGACGCCCTGCGCGAACTCGTCGGGCTCTCCCGGACCCGCCTGGACAGCCATACCCTCGCCGAGGCCGGCCGGGTCCTGGACGAGGCCACCGCCCGCCGCAAGCTGTCCGGCCGGCACACCGTCGTCGCCCTCGCCGGTGCCACCGGCAGCGGCAAGTCGCAGCTGTTCAACGCGCTCGCCGGTGTGGCCATTTCGGAAACCGGCGTACGCCGTCCGACCACGGCCGCACCCATCGCGTGCAGCTGGAGCGACGGAGCGGCCGGCCTCATCGACCGGCTGGGCATCCCGGGCCGGCTGCGCCGCCGTCCGCTGAACGGCCCCGACTCCGAGGGGCCGATGCGCGGGCTGGTCCTGATCGACCTGCCCGACCACGACTCCGCCGCCGTACAGCACCGCGAACAGGTCGACCGGATCCTGAAGCTGGTCGACGCGGTCATCTGGGTGGTCGACCCGGAGAAGTACGCCGACGCCGTCCTGCACGAGCGCTATCTGCGGCCGATGGCGGGCCACGCCGAGATCATGTTCATCGTCCTCAACCAGGTGGACCGGCTGCCCGGGGACGCCGCCGACCAGGTCCTGGACGATCTGCGGCGGCTGCTGGACGAGGACGGCATCGCGCTCGGCGAGTACGGCGAACCGGGCGCCACCGTCCTCGCGCTGTCCGCGCTCACCGGCGAGGGCGTCGGCGAACTGCGCGAGGCGCTCGGCGAGTTCGTGGCGGAGCGCGGCGCGGCGGCCCGCCGGGTCTCGGCCGACGTGGACGCCGCCGCGGCCGGGCTGCGGCCCGTGTACGCCACCGGGCGGCGGTCCGGGCTCAGCGAGGAGGCGCGCGAGGAGTTCGCCGCGCGGCTCGCGGACGCGGTGGGCGCCACCGCGGCGGGCGAGGCCGCGGAGCGCGCCTGGCTGCGCAACGCCAACCGCGCCTGCGGCACGCCCTGGCTGCGGCTGTGGCGCTGGTACCAGGGCCGCGGCGAGTCCACGACGGGCCGTCACCAGCTGCGGGCCCAGGCGGACGAGGAGGCGACGGCCCGTCAGCGGGTGGAGCAGGCGGTGCGTACGGTCTCGGACCGGGCCTCGGCCGGGTTGCCGGCGCCCTGGGCGCAGGCGGTGCGCGAGGCGGCCGTGCGCGGCGCCCACGGGTTGTCCGAGGCGCTGGACGATCTGGCGGCGCGGGCCGGGCTGCCGCCGGGCCGCCCGCCGCGGCCGGGCTGGTGGCCGGTGGCGGTACTGGTCCAGGCGGCGATGACGCTGCTGCAGATCGTGGGCGGCGCCTGGCTGGTGGGGCAGATCGCCGGGGTGATGGCGCCCAACCTGGGTGTTCCGGTGCTGCTGATGGTGTGCGGGATCACCGGCGGGCCGCTGGTGGAGTGGGCCTGCCGGATGGCGGCCCGGGGGCCCGCGCGGCGCTACGGCCAGGACGCGGAACGGCGGCTTCGGGAGGCGGCGGCGAGCTGCGGCCGGGCCCGGGTCCTCGATCCGGTGGCGTCGGAGCTGCTGCGGTACCGGGAGGTGCGGGAGCAGTACGTGAGGGTCGTGCGGACCGGTACCGGGGCCGGGGCGAGGTGAGCCGGCCCCGACCCGGGGGCTGGTGAGGGGTGGGTGAGGGGGGACGGGGACGTGGGATCACTCGTGCGGGTGGCGGAGTTCTCCACAGGCGGGTGGTCGTCCACAGCGCTCAGCGGGCCCGGCCCGGCGGAGGCAGTCTGAGGTCACGGCGATCGCACGGCGGTCCGGCCGCAGGCGCGGCGGGCGGTGCGGGCGGTCGGCGTGCGGTGCGGGCGCGTACGGCAGTCGTGGGCGCCCGCACGGCAGACGCAGCCGTACGGGACGGGCCCGTACGCGTGTCCGCCCGGCCGGAAGGGGACGGGCGGGGGAGGGGAGCGAGGACGTGAACGAGACCATCGTCTGTGTGGTGGGCAACGTGGCGACCCAGCCGGTGTACCGCGAGATGGCGGCGGGACCGTCGGCCAGGTTCCGGGTGGCGGTGACCGCGCGCTACTGGGACCGGGAGAAGAGCGCCTGGACGGACGGGCACACCAACTTCTTCACGGTGTGGGCCAACCGTCGAACGAGCGAGACTGCAAGATACCATCCCCCGCATGGCGAGAGCATCGATGCCCGCGAAGCGGGTCCTGGCGGTCATACGGCTGTCCCACGAGACTGACGAGAGTACGTCCCCCGACCGACAGCGGGCGTTGATCTTGAATTGGGCTGAGGCGAACGGCCACGTTCTGGCGGGCGAAGCCGAAGACTTGGATATCTCCGGTGGCATGCGCCCCTTCGAGCGGCCGAGCCTCGGTGAGTGGCTGAAGACCCCTGAACGGTTCGACGTGTTGGCGTGCTGGAAGCTCGACCGGCTCAGCCGCCGCTCGATCCATTTCGCGGAACTGTTGGCGTGGTGCCAGAAGCACGGGAAAACGATCGTCTCGGTAACCGAGGGCTTCGACATTTCCACGTCCATGGGGAAGATGTTCGCTCAGATCATTGCGGCTTTCGCCGAGGGCGAGCTGGACGTGATCACGGAACGGGTGCACGCTTCGCACGAGAAACTTCGCCGCGACGGCCGCTATGCGGGTGCACCTCTGCCGTTTGGGTATGTGGCCGGCAATCTGCCTTCAGGCGGTAAGACTCTGGTCCAGGAACCCGAATATGCGGAGATCCTTCGACAGATCATAAAAGACGTTACCGCGGGCGTCTCGACCCACGAAATAGCCCGCCGCTTCAACGAGCAAAGCTTGATGACTTGGGGAGATCGGCGGCGCGTTCTGCGTGGCGAGAAGGTCGAGAAGCGGCAGCGTTGGACCGCTGATGTGATTCAGCAGGTTGTGAAGAATCCGGCCGTTGCCGGGTACAAGACGGTCCGGTTGAAGTCGGAAGACGGTCGGTATCTCAAGGCTCACGATCTCGTTAAGGACGCCGACGGTAACCGTGTTATGCAGACGGCCGAGCCGATCGTTACCCGCGCTGAATGGGAAGCGGCCGTGCAGGCTTTGTCGTCTCGCGCTTCGAAGGGTGATCGTATGGCGCGTACAGAGTCCATGCTTCAGGGCGTATTGAAGTGTGGTAGCTGTGGCCACAATGTCTATCAGCACCGCTCGAAGCACACTGTAGGCGGCGAGGAAAAGATTTACGCCTATTACGCTTGCCAGTCGCGGCGTAAGAGCCGTGAGTGTGAGGCCCCGGTTCGGGTGCCGGTGGAGCGTACCGAGGACGACGCCGTATCCGCGTTTCTGGCTCTGCTCGGCGAAGCGGAGATCACGCGTACCGAGTATGACCCCGGTGAGGATTACTCGGCTCAGCTTGCCGAGGCTCGAAGCATCCTTGACGCCCTGGAAGACGACTTCCTCGCGGGGAAGTACAAGGGGGAAGAAGCAGTTCGGCGGTATCACCGCATGCATGCCAAGCAAACGGAGAAGGTGGACCGGCTAGCGGCTCTGCCGCATAGGCCGGCAACTACCCGCCAGGTCGGCACCGGGGAGACATACGCGGAACGATGGAAGCTTCTTACCCGTCTGGAGCGGCGGGAGTTCCTGTTGTCTCAGGGGATCATCTTCCGGGCCTACGCGCCCGGCACGGTACGGCGGCAAACGCTGCTCGGCGCCACCGAGCCGAACGAAGAGTCTCTAGTTCTGGTCGAGCTTCCGAAGTCTCTGCTCGCGGCTTCCCCGAGAGGAGACGGCTCAGTGCGGTTCACTCTCGATCCTGGCGCGCCAATGGGAAGCAAGTAGCCGAGGCAGGGCACAGCCCCCGTCGCGCGCAAATGGCCTGCGGGGGTCTACTCATGTCCGGCCCGTTTAAACGCCTCCGGGGCCTTCTCATTTCAGGGTCCGTTTAAACGGTCCCCTTCACGCCGTTCTGATGATCACCCTTGCGACCGCCAGACGCTCGGCTGTAGACATAGTCGAGCACCACACGAACGGAGAACATGAGTGGGCGACAACAACCCGACCTGCACCGAGGTCGGAGGAATCCCGTCCTTCGAACCTAGGACGGCCGAGGTAGGCACGTTGTATCGCTGGGACGCCCTGAGTGACCAACAGTGCGTTATGGCCCTCAAGCCGACGCACATCAACCGCCTCGGCATCTTGGCTGACGTGTACGTCCTGGAGGACGGGCAGACCCGCGAAGTCAACGCGCAAGAAATGTTCTTGGCTGACGGTTCCGGCGGATACGAGATGTCGGAAGACATACCCATGGGCCGATACACGATCGCGGAACTACAGCGGATTGCCGACGAACACGCCCGCGCTGCGGCCTTCCTGCGCTCGATAGCGCAAGACTGACGAAACCAAAACCCGCTACGGCCCCGGAGCCTCCGGGGCCTTTTCTGTTCCCCATCCGTTCTGAACGGGATCTGATCCATGACCATTCTTGCTGAATACGCCGACGCCATCGAAGCGCGCAGAGCGAAGCTCCGGAGGCGAAGCTTCGCCCTGGCCGCCGAGACTGTGCCCCCGACCGGCCAGGCCGCCCTTTGGTATACAGGCGCGATTCAGTGCGTGCCGCGTAGTGGTCAGGCCGTAGCTCGGCAGATAGCGCGTCTGTGCGGGGACGACTCCCAGGTGACCATTCCGTGGCGTTCACTCGCCGATGCTGTCGGCGTCCGGGACCGGGCCGGCAACCTACGCCGTTACACGGAGCGCGGCGTAAGAACCTTGGTCGATGCTGGTTGGCTGGAGGTCGAGACGGTGGGGAGCAAGCGCGGGGCGAAGACGACGTTTCGCCTGCTGCCTGGTGACCGCTCCCCGGAATGGTCGAGTCGGGTCGACGATGAGGATTGGTTCGCCGAGGCGGCCTGAACGGCCCTGCGACTTATGGCCTTAGTAAGAGGGCACCGCCCGCCAGGGCGGATGCCTGGCTGGAACTTATGGCCTTAGTAAGGACTCCCCTTCGGGAGTCCGTTAGCTACTTCGCTTCGCTCCGCAGCTATGCCCTGGCCGACCTAGGCCAGGAGAGTTATGGCCTTAGAAGGGCAGCGGTCGCTGCCCTCTGCTGGTCGCTCCGCTGCGCTCCACTCCCAGCTATTCCCTAGCCGAGGAGACGAAGGCCAGTAGCAGTAAAGCCACGGCTACCGAAGCCGTGGCTGTCGTAGTTCCTTGAATGCCTCGGCTCTCGGACGGCCGAGGCTATCTGTCGACCTGGCCGAAGGAACGTAGGCCAGGCGGACAGCATCACCACTGGCACCGCCGAGGGTGCCCTGAATCCCTTCTGTAAGAGGCTGGCAACGGCGGCCGATCACAGCTCCGCCCAGAGCGGCCGAGGGGCCGCTAGCTGGGACCTGGCTGCCGCAAGGCGTGCAGCCCATGCGATCATGCCGTGCCCATACTGGTAAGGAACGGTGGAGGAATCGTGGGCTTCTATGGGGGTTGGTCTAGTCGGCGTGGCCCGTACGCGGGGTATCGGGTGAGTGCGCCCCGGGGTAGGCGTACTCCGTCGATCGGTTGGACGCCCAGCGACAGGAAGGCGAAGGATGACGCACTTGAGTGGATCGAACTTTGTGTCTACGGAACCGGGGCCGTTTGTGGGGTAACTGGGTTCTTTGTCTTCGCTATCTATACGCTGATGAACTTCACGCTCTCGAACGTTGGCCCTATCGGCTGGGTATTCAACCTCTTCGTCCTGCTCATCGGCGGGTTGATCGGCGCCATCGTCGGACTGATCTCCTCATTCCCTATCTCGATTGTTGCCGTGCCCATCGTCGGCATCGTTCGTCACGTGCGTAAGCGCAAGACGAGACAAACAGCAGCGCCCACGGAAGTAGGCGGTGACGATGACTGGTAGAAAAGACGAAGCCGCGTTAGCCGTTCGGGGCCAGAGACACTCTCTCTGGCCCCTTCTTTATGCCCCGATCTCGGGGAAGGGGGGTTCAAAACTTTTTTGGGCCGCTTCCCCGCACCCGCCGCCTTCCCTCTCTGTGAACGCGCGGGGGTTCGCTTGAACTGGTGGGAACAATGGTGCAGTTCCTCGCAATTTCCCTCACGGATGCTCTCGTATTCCAACGTATCGAGTCATTGGGGGTTGAATGAGGGACATCTATTGCAGCCGCTGTGAGCGGCTTACAGCCGTCTGCCCGGAGGCTCAGGCCGTCGAGGCTGAGCGATGGACTGAGAAGCGCCGTAAGGCGCATGCACGCTGTTTCAGCTTTGGCGGGAGGGCCCGTAAGTCGCTCGGCGGTAGTCGAGAGACTTACCTCCCGCGTTGATCGAGGCCACGATGTGACCAAAACCGGTTCGTAACAGCTCTATATGGAGTGGAAGGTCGAGTCATCGTTTTTCGGTGTCAGTAATCGGCCATCCGGACACCTCTATAGAGGGTGAAGACTTCGGTTCCCTTCGCGGGTGATCGAGGGCGGGTAAGGCACGGGGCGGTGTCGAGCGGTAGCGGCCCGGTTCCATGGCATCTCTCCAATGCTGGCCATGGGCCGGGCCGCTTCGCATATCCCCTGCCGGATACGTCCCGTCATTCCTGGGAGGAGACACACGATGAGTGACACTGTCACTTTGCGATGTTGGACATGTGAGCGTGAGTTCGCTAAGGCCTATGGCCCCGGTCGACCTCCACGGCACTGTTCAGATGACTGCCGCGCCCTAGCGCGGAAGGTTCGACGCCGAGTGAGATACGTCGAACAGGCCGAGCTTCGACGTTCGGCTCATTATCCGCCGTTCCAGGAACGGTAACTAGACCGCCCTTAAGTCCAGGCGCCCCACCCATATCCGGGTGTTGGGCGCCTTTTGCATGGCCGCACCCGGCCCTATCCAAAGAAGGACATTGAATGTCTCAGACCATGTATGAGCGGCAGGCTAAGGCCGCGCTTGAAGAGCGATCGAAGCTTATTGCGGAGCTTCGCACCGTTGAGGCTGATAGCAAGCTGAGTGCGGCCGAGAAGCGTGAGCGATTCGAGCGGATCGACCGTGACGTTAACCGCCTGGAGGCCGAGGCTCGTGACGCTGTTGAGCGTGGCGAGCGTGAGGCCGAGGTTCGCTCTCTGGCCGCGCGTGCGGGGGGTGTCGTCACTCCGCATGGCGGTTCCGACCTTCCTGGCGAGTCTGAGCAGTGGCGATCTCTCCTGCCTTCCGGCAACGAGTTCCGGGCCCTTGTCGCCGAGGGCTCTCCCGGGTCCGGCGGCTACGCGGTGCCCACAGTGACTGCTGACAAGTACGTCGAGCATCTTCGCGCGGCGAGCGTCTTTCTGCGAGTCCCCGGCATCAACGTGCATCGCTTCCAGGGCGGGTCTTTCGTTCTGCCGAACCTGACCAGCTCGACCACTCCGGGCGTCGTTGCCGAGGGTGCGGCCATTCCGGAGAGCACCGCGACCTTCGCAGGGCTTACCTTCGCGCCGGTCAAGTATGCGGACCTTTACCGGGCCTCGAATGAGGTGCTGGATGATGCCGCTTTCGAAATGCGGAACCTGATCAGTGGTGTCATGGTTCGCAACATTGCAACTCAGGTCGACAAGGACGCTTTCCAGGGCACCGGCACGGCTTCCCTTTCCGGCCTGACGAAGGCCGGCATCGGCACCGCCGTAAACCTGACTACGGGCAACACCGTGGTTAAGTGGGACCACATCATCGACGCCTTCTCGGATATCGAGGCGGCGGGTGCGACTCCGGCTGTCATCTGGGCTTCGCCTGACATGGGTAAGGCTCTTCGTAAGGAGCGCGAGAACGGCACGAATGGCGGATACCTGGCTGGCCAGGTTACCGACCCGGTGATTCAGAAGGGTCTCGGCCTTCCGATCTACGTTTCGGCGAACCTTCCCGCTAAGACGGTTATTGTTGCCGATCCGACTCGCATTCACATTGGTGTGCGTTCCGATGTTCGCGTTGCCGTTTCGGAAGACTTCGGTTTCGACAAGGACCTGACGGCCTTCCGTGCGACTTACCGTGTTGCTGGTATTGCGGTCGATACGGCTGCGACTGTTCAGGTCATCAAGGCTTCCGCTTCCTGATGACCTCTAGTTGACGGCCAGGCGGTGAGCCTGGCCGTTTCTCATTCTCCCCGGTTAGCGGTCGGGGATGCCTTCGGAGAAGGCGGGTCGAACAGGTTCGGGAGTGGTTTGGTCAACCACTCCCGTTCCGGCTTCTCTTTTTTTTACCTACTTCAGTCCTGCGGCTTATGACCGAAACCCTCACCCTGCCCAACCCTTACCGTTTCCTTGAAGGGGAATCAGTGAAACCCGTTTTTGACATGGCCGACAAGGCCGCCGTTCTCGCCTATTTGCGTTCCCGTTCTCTGATGTGGCCCGACTCCGAGGGCGGATGTTGGGAATGGATGGCTTGCCGCACCCCTGACGGTTACGGTCAGTTCACCGCTAGCGGGAGGCGGTATTACGTCCATCGGGAAGCCTTTAAGGCTTCCGGGCGTCGAATCCCTGACGGCTGGACTATCGATCACCTTTGCCAGAACAAGGCTTGCTACAACCCCGATCACCTCACCGCGGTAACTCGCGAAGAGAACACCCGAAGGGCGAGAAACGCTTACTGGGTTGCTTTCATGAAAGACAATCGAGCGGCTTTGAACGTTGCCCGGAAGCTCGGCGGTTCCGTCTTCGAGCCTGTCGGGGCCGGCCAGTGACTGACGAAGAATTTCGACGTTTCCTGATCGAGGACATGTGCCGTCTCGAAGAGGAAACGGGGTGTTGGGTTTGGGACGGGAGTTTGGGGCGCAGCGGCTATCCGACTTGGTTTGCGGGCCGGCGCGGGGCGATCAATGTGCGGCAGTGGCTTTGGGGCCCGTTCGAAGAGAACAAGCCTGAGCCGATAAAGGCGATCGAGGGCGGCACGCTGGAGGCTTACCCGATCTATTTCAACACGCGCGAGTGTCAGAACTGGCGACGCTGCGTCAACCGTGATCACATGCGTATTCAACGCTGGAACCGTCGGCACGTCGTTTAGTACCGGCCAAGGGCACGGCTTCGGCCGTGCCCCACCTTATTCGCTCTCGGTTTGCTCAGGCGGCGAAGCGATGAACGTTCCCTTCGCGGGGAGCGTTACCGCGAGCCCGCGTTCCCGCAACTCCTGTACGGCTCTCCGCGCCGTGCCAATGGCTACGCCGTACTGCTCGGCCAGGGCCCGTTCACCGGGCAAGCGTGCTCCAGGCCGAAGCTTCCCCGCCGCGATTTCAGCCGCGATGTGGTCGGCCACTTGCCGATAGACGTACTCGGCGGCTTCCGGGTTCACGGGCGTCTCTGCCATGAACCGAAGCTAGGTCGGTACGTAGCACCCCGCAGCTTGCGGTAGCGGCAGAGAGCGGCATGGAGCAGCGTGTAGCGGTATGGTGCAGTCACGTTGGCGAGCATCGAAGAGGGGGCTGCATGCGGGCCGAAAAGATCAGCGACGCGGACATGAAGGCGTACGAGAAGGGCCGCCAGGCCGCCGAGCGGCTGAAGGCCGCTCTCACCGCTCACGGAATCGTCCTGCCGTCCCTCGGAGGCGGATGGATTGTCAGCGGAACGGCCATGGTCGAGCTAGGGGGGTGCCGCGCGGACGTGGCCGAGGCCCTGGCCGAAGTGCTCGAAGGGAAGGCCGCGAAGTGAGTCCGCGGTCGACCTTCCGATACGTCGAGTACTCCACGCGCCAGGACCCCACCGGGGAACTGACGTGGACCGCGAAGTGTGTCAGCGGCGACGAGGAAGACTGTGGAGCCTTCTCGGGGCCGATGGTGGGAGACAAGCCCGTCGTCCGTTGGATGAGCAACCACACGGCCGCCACGGGACACAACCGGTATCAGCGCACCTTCACCGACTACGCCACGACCGAGCCGAAGGGCTAGAAGGCCGCTAGGAACGACGAAAGCCCCCCGGACACCCAAGGGTGCCGGGGGGTTTCGTCTTAGCCCATGTGAGGCAGGGCGTGTAAACGCTGTGTCGAGCGGCGTTACGGCGTCCTACGTCGCGTGTGACCAGTCGCCACAACGGTCGTGCCGGGCTGAAGCTTCAGCCAGTCGGCGTAAAGGTTGAGGGCGCGGGCGACGGCTTCCGTCGTCGTCTCAGCGTCCGTCACACGCATGATGTGAGACAGGGCGGCATCTATGGCGGGCGTCTTACGGACAGACAGGGTGCGGCTCACGGCGCAGCTCTCCTTGGGGTTCGGTAGGCAGGGGTGAGGTCAGGCCGTGGCGAAGCCGCGACGAGAGCCCTTTACGGCCCCGGCGGCTCGACGCTGCCGAATCTGCTCGATGAGAGAGGCCGCTTCACTGGCCATGCCGACCGAGGGCCGCTCGCCCTCGGTGACGCAATCGACGCCCGCGCACTGGCCGCAGATGCCCTGAGACTGGCCGAGGGGCAGAGGACGGCCACACTCGCCGCATTCGGCCCGTACAGCGACGGCAGGGGCGGCAGGGTCGACCGCGCGGCGGGGGGCAGGCATCTTCCGTTCGAGACGGTTCGTCAGGAAGCGCGCGGGGGCGATCACAGAGGCCGGCAAACCCGAAACGAGTGCGTTCCGAAGCTCCAACTCGGACACGCCACGGCGAAGCCATTCAGCGGCCAGGGGAGCGATCTTCAGAACCTCGGCGGCCCCGAGGCTGAGCTTCGGCTCGACGGCCCCCAGACGTCCGAGGACGGCCGCAGCTCGGCCGACTTCCGGAGACGCCTCTTCCTGCTGCTGCGAAGCTTCCTCCCGCCCGCCCTCGGCGGCCGAGTCGACGGAGGACGAAGCCGGGGCAGGGGTAGGGGAGGGTTCTTCACCGGGGTTCTTAACTCCCGTAGGGAGCGTTCCCGTCTCACCACCGCCAGGGCAACCGGTTCCCGACGAGGGGGGAAGCGGGGAGGCGGCGTCCTGGGGCACGTCGAACACGAAGGTCTCGGTACGCACCCGACCCGTCTCGGCGTCCCGCCAGGTGCGGCGCACGTAGTAGCCGTGCTCGATCAGTTCGTCTACGGCCTTAGAGACGCCACGGCGGCCGAGGCCGGGGTTCCGGTCGGCCAGGGTGCGCACGTCTTCCCGCGCACCGTCAGGGAGGCTCAGGAGGTACGCGAGGATGCCCCGGGCCGAGAAGCTGAGTCGGCGGTCACGCAGGACAGTGTTCGGGAGAACGGCGAAGCCGCTCGTGTGCTGGGTACGATGAATCCGCACTGAAGGCCCCTAAGCCTCTTCGGTGTCGGACCCTCGGACGTTGGCGCGTCGCGGGGGTCACTAGTTCTTTGTGGCTAACCCGTTCGGCGTAACCGCCAGCTCGCGGTCAACGTGGCCGCGTGCGTGGAGGTGGGCCAGCCGGTCGTCGTCCAGGGCCGGCTGAAGGTGCGCACGGAAGTGCGGGAGGGCCAGCAGCAGTGGGCCTCCGCCGACATCGACGCCGTGGCGATCGGCCATGACCTGTCGCGCGGTACGGCGCTCTTCCAGCGCGCGGCGAAACCGGAGGGACCACCGACGGCGGCCCGCCCGGAGCCGAACTGGGAGACACCGCGCCCGGCGGACCCGCAGGACGGCCGTACACCGCAACAGGAGCAGGACGCCGTGGCGGTGACATGACGTCAGCCGTGTGCCGCCGGCGCCCGTCGCCGCTGTGACGTGAGGCCGTGCAAACCGGTGGATTTGTCGATAGGAGCAGCTCACGGGCGGTCCCGGCGATAACGATTGCGGATCGGATCGGCCATCGGATGATCGGACCGGCGGGTGAGGCTCCGGCAGATCCATAGGATGCCGGGCGTGCCCCTAGGGGCTGCCGATTCTGCTGGTGGGACCGTCCCCCACGTCCAACGGGTCCTGCTCGAAGGGGAATTCTGTGCTTGCTGCGTTCTCTGGGTTCCGCCGGTCCACCGGAACGGGCCGCCTGGCCGCCGTCGCCACGGTGTCCGGCCTCGTGGCGGCCGGCGTGCTGTCCGGCGCGGGTACGGCCGTGGCCGAGGGGATACCGCAGACCGAGGGCGGGGCGACGGCCACGATCAACGGTCTGAAGACCTACGGCGAGGCCGTGATCCACGGGGACGGCGGCGACCAGCAGGTGGCCGCGGGCCTGTTCGAGATGTCCGTGGACGGCGGCGGCACCCTGCAGACGTACTGCGTCGACCTGCACAACCCGACCCAGCGGGACGCCAGATACCAGGAGACGTCCTGGAGCGGCACCTCGCTGGGCACCAACAAGGACGCGGGCCGGATCCACTGGATCCTGCAGAACTCCTACCCCCAGGTCAACGATCTCGCCGCGCTCGCGCGGAAGGCGGGGACGAGAGGGCTGACCGAGCAGGACGCGGCGGCCGGCACCCAGGTGGCGATCTGGCGCTACTCCGACGGTGCCGAGGTCGACGCCGTCGACCCGCAGGCCGAGAAGCTCGCCGACTACCTGGAGAAGAGCGCCCGCAGCGTCGCCGAGCCGCGGCCCTCGCTCACCCTGGACCCGCCCGCGGTCTCCGGCCGGCCGGGCGGCCTGCTCGGACCGGTGACCGTGCACACCAACGCGGGCGCGGTCACCGTGAGCCCGCCGGCGGACGCGGCCACCAGCGGAGTGCGGATCGTCGACAAGACCGGCAAGGTGATCACCTCGGCGAAGGACGGCAGCGAGCTGTACTTCGACGTTCCCGGGGACGAGGCCGGGGGCGCCGCCCACGCCGTCGCCGGCGGGGAAGGCACGGCAGAGCTGACCGTGCAGGCGTCGACGACCGTGCCGGTGGGCCGGGCCTTCGCCGCCGAGAGCCGCAGCCAGACGCAGATCCTGGCCGGCTCCAGCGAGTCCACGGTCGCCGCGACCGCGACGGCGGCCTGGGCGGCCCAGGGCGCCGTACCGGCGGTCTCGGCCCGCGAGAACTGCGCCAAGAGCGGTGTGGACATCACCGCGGCCAACAAGGGCGACCGGCCGTTCACCTTCGGGCTGATGGGCGCCGAGCACACGATCCCGGCGGGCGCGACCCGCACGGTGACCGTGCCGCTCCAGGAGGACCAGGCCTACGACTTCACGATCACCGGCCCGCACGGCTTCAGCCGCCGCTTCACCGGCGTCCTGGACTGCCGGACCCAGGGCGCGATCACCACGGAGACAGCCCGGCTCCGCAACGAGCCCAGCCCCGCCACGGTGGGCGGCACCCCCGTGGACAGCACCGACCTGGCCGCGACCGGCGGGTCCGCGATCACCCCGATGATCGCGGGGGTGGCCATCGGCCTGGTCGTGATCGGCGGCGCGGTCCTGGTCGTCCTGCGCAGGAAGGAGACGCGGACGGGCGACTGACGGGGCCCGAAAGCGTCCACCGCCGCCGACCGGCGGCGCCGCACCCCCACCCACAGCGGGGAAACCCCAGGTCAGAGCCCCGCAACCATACTGGTTTCCGTCAGAGGCTGGCGGTCAGGCAAGATGGGGTGTATCTGCCCACTGCCAGATTCAAGCTGCCGGACGGTTTCTCTTGGCTGAGTACATCTACACCATGCGCAAGGCGCGCAAAGCGCACGGCGACAAGGTGATCCTCGACGACGTCACCCTGAGCTTCCTGCCCGGGGCGAAGATCGGCGTCGTCGGGCCGAACGGCGCCGGTAAGTCGACCGTCCTGCAGATCATGGCGGGACTGCAGCAGCCGTCGAACGGTGACGCGTTCCTGTCGCCGGGCTACAGCGTGGGCATCCTGCTGCAGGAGCCCCCGCTGAACGAGGAGAAGACCGTCCTGGAGAACGTCCAGGAGGGTGTCGCCGAGGTCAAGGGCAAGCTCGACCGGTTCAACGAGATCGCCGAGCTGATGGCCACGGACTACTCCGACGCGCTGCTCGACGAGATGGGCAAGCTCCAGGAGGAGCTGGACCACGCCAACGCCTGGGACCTCGACGCCCAGCTGGAGCAGGCCATGGACGCGCTCGGGTGCCCCCCGGGCGACTGGCCCGTCACCAACCTCTCCGGTGGTGAGAAGCGCCGCGTCGCGCTCTGCAAGCTGCTGCTGGAGGCCCCCGACCTGCTGCTCCTCGACGAGCCCACCAACCACCTCGACGCCGAGTCGGTGAACTGGCTGGAGCAGCACCTGGCCAAGTACCCGGGCACCGTCGTGGCCATCACCCACGACCGGTACTTCCTGGACAACGTGGCCCAGTGGATCCTCGAGCTGGACCGCGGCCGCGCCTACCCGTACGAGGGCAACTACTCCACGTACCTGGAGACCAAGGCCACCCGTCTCAAGGTCGAGGGCCAGAAGGACGCCAAGCGGCAGAAGCGGCTCAAGGAAGAGCTGGAGTGGGTCCGCTCCAACGCCAAGGGGCGGCAGGCCAAGTCCAAGGCCCGTCTCGCGCGGTACGAGGAGATGGCCGCCGAGGCCGAGAAGATGCGGAAGCTGGACTTCGAGGAGATCCAGATCCCGCCGGGCCCGCGCCTGGGCAACGTGGTCGTCGAGGTCGACAAGCTGAACAAGGCCTTCGGCGAGAAGGTCCTCGTCGACGGGCTGAGCTTCACGCTGCCGCGCAACGGCATCGTCGGCGTCATCGGCCCGAACGGCGCCGGCAAGACCACGCTGTTCAAGATGATCCAGGGCCTGGAGACCCCGGACGCCG
This sequence comes from Streptomyces sp. NPDC046727, assembly GCF_040645635.1. NCBI lineage: Bacteria > Bacillati > Actinomycetota > Actinomycetes > Kitasatosporales > Streptomycetaceae > Streptomyces > Streptomyces sp. NPDC046727. The sequence continues at coordinate 177,651 of NZ_JBEYYR010000011.1, read as the reverse complement.
GCGACATCAAGGTCGGCGAGACCGTCAAGATCTCCTACGTCGACCAGAGCCGCGAGAACATCGACCCGAAGAAGACGCTGTGGGAGGTCGTGTCCGACGGGCTCGACTACATCAACGTCGGTCAGGTCGAGATGCCGTCGCGTGCGTACGTGTCCGCGTTCGGCTTCAAGGGGCCGGACCAGCAGAAGCCGGCCGGTGTCCTCTCCGGTGGTGAGCGCAACCGCCTCAACCTGGCGCTGACCCTGAAGCAGGGCGGCAACCTGCTGCTCCTCGACGAGCCCACCAACGACCTCGACGTCGAGACGCTGTCCAGCCTGGAGAACGCCCTGCTGGACTTCCCCGGCTGCGCCGTCGTCGTCTCCCACGACCGGTGGTTCCTGGACCGGGTCGCGACGCACATCCTCGCCTACGAGGGTGAGTCGAAGTGGTTCTGGTTCGAGGGCAACTTCGAGTCGTACGAGAAGAACAAGATCGAGCGGCTCGGCCCGGACGCCGCGCGTCCGCACCGCGCCACCTACAAGAAGCTGACCCGGGGCTGATCGGTCTTGCGCCACATCTACCGCTGCCCGCTGCGCTGGGCGGACATGGACGCGTACGGCCACGTCAACAACGTGGTGTTCCTCCGCTACCTGGAGGAAGCCCGGATCGACTTCCTGTTCCGCCCGGACAAGGACTTCAAGCAGGGGTCCGTGGTGGCGCGCCACGAGATCGACTACAAGCGGCAGCTCGTCCACCGGCACCACCCGGTGGACATCGAGCTGTGGGTCACCGAGATCAGGGCCGCGTCCTTCACCCTCGCCTACGAGGTGAAGGACGACGATCTCGTGTACGTCCAGGCGTCGACGGTCATCGTCCCGTTCGACTTCGAGTCCCAGCGTCCGCGGCGCATCACCGCGGAGGAGCGCGAGTTCCTGCAGGAGTACCAGGACGCGGCCGACGGCGAGGAGGCCGTCGCCGCATGACGGTGCTGCACCTGGCCGACGAGAGGGAGGCGGCCGACCTCGCCGCCTTCCTGTCCCGGCTGCTCCACTACGACCGTGGGGCCGCGGTGCGGCTGCAGGCGGCCGGCACCGCCCTCGCCGTCTTCGGCCGGCCGCCGTCCTTCGAGGTCCTGGCGGTGCGCGCGGTACGGCTCGCGAAGCCGTACGAGGACGGCCTCGACGCCACCCTCGACGTGACCGTCTCCGCCGGCGAGTTCCTGGAGTCCGTGGACGAGCGGGCCGCCACCGCCGCCGTCCCCGGCGCGGTCACCGGCCCGCCGTGGGCCGGAGTGCTGCCGCCGCGCGCCGGCTGGCAGCCCGAGCCCGCACTGCCCGCGCCGGACGCGCTGCGCGCCACGGTCGCCGCCGCGGTGACCGAATTCCGGTCCCGCACCGAGGAACTGGCGCCCGAGGGGCGTACCCGCGCCGAGCTGGACCGGATCGGGCGGGACATCTGGTCCCGGCGGATCGGGAGCACCCGGCTGCCGGTACGGGCCGTGCACGCGGCCCAGTCCCTGGGTTTCCTGCGGCCGGGCACCGGACCGGGGGACATCGGGCTCTTCTCCTCCGGGCCCTGGCTGCGGCTGCGTACGCCGTACGGCTCGGTGCTCGTGCGCCCGGCAGGCCTCGGGTCCTTCGGGATCAGCGTGCGCTGAACCTGCTCGACACCTCTTCGACGGGGATTCACCGCGTGTCGTCCGGCCACACTCCGATGTGGTCGGGCTCCAGTTCCAGGGCCACGCGGTCGCGCATGTCCAGGGCGCGGAGGTAGTCGGCGGGCAGCTGGAGGCGGCCCGCGCGGTCGAGCATCGCGTACTCGCGGGCGACGACCGTCTCATGGCCGGTCGCCGCGTCGATCTCGCTGCGGCGCAGCACCTCGGTGGAGGTGCGGCCGTCACGGATCGCCACCGTACGGCGGACCTCGCTCGCCACCGCCTGGTCGTGGGTGACGATGACGATCGTGGTGCCGAGGGTCTCGTTGGCCGTGCGGAACGCGTCGAAGATCTGCGTGGCCGTGTGGGAGTCGAGTTCGCCGGTGGGTTCGTCGGCGAGCAGCACCGCGGGGCCGTTCGCGAGGGCCACGGCGATCGCGACGCGCTGCTGCTGGCCGCCGGACATCTGCTGCGGGCGGCGGTCGCGGCAGTCGGCCACCTGAAGCAGCTCCAGGAGTTCCAGGACCCGTTCGGTGCGGGCGCGACGGCCCTTGCGGGTGCCGGAGAGCTGGAGGGGGAGGGCGACGTTCTGGGCCGCGGTGAGGTAGGGCAGGAGGTTGCGGGCGGTCTGCTGCCAGACGAAGCCGACGACCTCGCGGCGGTAGGCGAGGCGGTCGGCGGCCGTCATGGTGAGCAGGTCGCGGCCGGCGACGCGGGCCGCGCCGGCGGTGGGGGTGTCCAGGCCGGCGAGGATGTTCATGAGCGTGGACTTGCCGCTGCCGGACGCGCCGACCAGGGCCATCAGCTCGCCCTCGCGGACGAGGAGGTCGAGGCCCTGGAGCGCCTGGACCTCGACACCGTCCGTGGTGAAGATCCGGACGAGGCGGTCGCAGGTGATGAGCGCGTCGTGGCCGTAGGCCGGGGCGTCCTTGGCCCTGGTGACACGGTTCGCCAGCTCGGTGAGGCTCGGGTCGGTCGTCATGGGGTCTCCTTCAGGGGCGCTCATCGGCCGTCCCCCGCCCGCAGCTCGGTCACCGACCCGCGCCTCCCCGTCCACCACGCCTGCAAGGCGGCGACCGTCAGGGACACCAGGAGGACCAGGAGCGCGGGGACGGTGAGGGACCAGGCGTCGGGGCGCAGCTCGGCCGCGGCCAGCGAGGCCTGGGCCGACGGGAGGGCGATGGCCGTGAGGTCGACGCCCGGGGAGAGCAGGCGGATCGCGGACCAGCCGGTCAGGGTCCCGCCGAGCGCGGCCAGCAGGGACTGGGGGAGGGACTCCAGGACCAGCAGGCGGCGGCCCTGCGCGCGCGTGAGGCCCATCGTGCGGAGACGGGCCAGCAGCGCGGCCCGCTCCGGGGCCGCCCGGAGCAGCGCGAGCAGCAGGGCGAGGACGGCGAAGCCGGCGCCCGCGGCGACCGCCGCCGTGTAGACGTGCTCGGCACCGGACTGGAGGGGCGAGTCCGCGTACCCGGCGCGTTCGTCGGCCCGGATCCGGATGGCGGCCGGACCGCCGAGGGCCCGGCGCAGTGTGCCCGCGTCCAGGTGCTCGCCCGTCAGCAGCAGGGCCGTGGGGCGGGCGGCCGAGCCGGGCAGGGCCGCCCTGTCCACCAGCAGGAAGTCGGGACCGGAGACGGCCGGGGTGCGGTCGCGGACCAGGGCGATGCGCACGGTGATCGCGCTGCCGTCCTCCAGCCGCACCAGGAAGGGCCGCCGGGTGCCGTACGCGGAGGCGACGGAGGGTGAGGCGACGGCGCGGAGGGTGCCGGAGCGGCCCGTCAGGGAGCCGGCCGGGAAGGCGCCCAGACCGGTGTGGGCGGTCAGGCCGGCGTAGCTGCGCGGGTCGACGCCCACCAGCGGTACCGAGTCCTGACCGTCCTCCGGCTTCGCCTGGTAGGAGATGCCGACGGGGGCCACCGCGCGGACCCCGGGGAGCGCGCGGACCCGGTCCGGGGCCGCCGCCGGCAGCGGGGCGCCCGCGTCGGCGCGGGCGTCGGCGCCGACGGTGAGCAGGGCCGCCCGGTCCCGGGCCTCGGCCACGCCCGCCAGCACCGATCCGCCGAACGCCGCCGTGGTCAGCGCGGTCAGCAGGGCGAGGAGCGGGAGCACCGCGGAGGTCTGGGCGCGGCCCGCGCGGGCCAGGGAGAGATGGCTGACCGCGCCGCGCAGGCGCCCGGCCGGGCCGGACAGGCGGCGCAGCAGCGGCGGGTAGAGCCGGAGCAGCAGCAGCGCGGCGATGACACCGACCAGGACCGGGGCCACCGCCACCAGCTGGTCTCCGGTGGTGCCGCGCCGGCGCAGGGTGGCCACCGCGCCGGCGGCCAGCACCAGCAGGGTCAGCTCGGCGACCGCGCGGCGCCGGGAGGACCGTACCGAGGCGAGGTCCTCGCGCGGGGCCGTCAGTCGTACCGTGCGGTGGGCGAGGGCGGCGCGCAGCGGGAGGGCGGCGCAGGCGGTGAGGGTGGTGGCCAGCGCGGCGGCGACGGCGGGGGCGAGGCGGCCGGCGGGGACCGCGAGCAGGGCCACGGCCAGGCCGAGCGCGCCCGCCGGTACGGCGACCACGGCGGTCTCGGCGAGCAGCCGCCCGGCGAGACCGGGCAGGGAGGCGCCGCGGGCGCGCAGCAGGGCGAGTTCGCCGCGGCGCCGGTCGGCGGCCAGACCGCCCGTCATGAGCAGGACGACGGCGACGACCGTGGCGGTGCCCGCGGCGGCGACGGCGACCAGCGGGGCGATGCCGGAGCGCAGCCGGGAGAAGGCGGCGAGGGTGTCGTCCAGGGCGGTGCTGGTCTCGGCGCCGTCGTCGGTGCGGGCGCGGGCGCGCTGCAGGGCGGGACCGGACTCCAGGGAGGCGACGGCCGCCTTCAGCCGGTCCAGGTCGTGGGCGTGCAGGCCGCGCAGGTCGGGCGCCAGATGCCAGTAGCGGGCCGGGTTGGTGCTGGTGCCGAGCAGGGCGGGGCCCGCCTCCGGGGCCAGCAGCAGCGCGCCGAGCCAGTACTTGTCCGGGTCCGGTCCCGGGGTGGGCAGGGTCACCAGGTTCGGGGTGCGCAGCAGCGGGACGGTGGACCAGTAGGCGCCGTCGGGGTCGCGCGGGACGAGGATGCCGGTGACCCGGACGGCGAGCGGGGCACGGCCGGGTGCGGGCACGTGGAGGACCGAGCCGACCTCGATGTTCAGGCTCTTGGCGGTGGCGGCGGTCACGGCGGCCTCCACCTCGGCGGTCGTCCCGTCCACCGGGCGGGCGGCGCGCGGCAGCCGCCCGGTGCGCACGCGCGCGTGCTCGGCGAGACCGCTCTGCGCGGCCAGCGACATACGGGCGGGCAGCCCGGTCGGCCGGGGCAGCCAGGGGTCGGGCACCTCCGGGCTGACGGTGCTGCCGACGCCGTACGCGGACTGGGCGCGGTCGACGGTCAGCGGGCCGCCGACGGTGCCGAGCACCTTCTCGTACTGCCGTTTCAGCACGCCGGGGCGCACCGCCGCGGCGCGCCGCCCGGGAGGCAGGCCGAGGTCGGGCTGGGGCGCCGACACCCGTACGGTGGTGTGGTCCGGCCGGGCCTGCCGCAGTGCCCGCTGGAGCCCCGCGTCCTCGTACCGGTCCACCGCCCGCGGGAAGGCACCCGCCAGACACGCGGTCAGCGCGACGAGCAGCGCGAGCGCGAGCGCGGCACCGGGCGCGGCCCGCAGCCGCGTCCGCACCCAGGGCGCCACCGCGCGCACCACCGGACGGCTCATCTCACTCGCCTCCCTGGGCGCGCAGTGCCCCCGCCGGATCCGTCCGGCGTACGGCCGCTGTCGCCGCGATCGTCAGCGGTGCCGCGGCGACGGCGGCGAGGAGCAGGGCCACGTGGGCCGGGGGGAGCTGGACCAGGAGGTCCGGTACGGGGCGGGTCGCCTCGCCGGTGAGGACGATCAGCGGCAGGACGGCGCGGGCCAGTACGGTGCCCAGACCCAGGCCCACCGCGAGCGCCAGGCCCACCAGGACGGCCTGTTCGGCGGCGACCGTCCGGGCCAGCTGGCGGCGTGGCACGCCGAGCGCGCGCAGCACGGCGAACTCGGCGGCGCGGGCCCGCTGCGCGCCGGCGGCGCCGACCGCGAAGCCGACCGCGGCGAGCGCCGCCGCCACCACGGCCGCCGCCGTGAACGCGGCCTCGGGGCCGGCGCCGAACGGGTCGTCGCGCAGTTCGGCGGCGATCTCGTCGCGCACCACGACCTCGCCCGGCTCGACGTCCGGCAACGCCCGTACGGCGGCGGCCACGTGCGCGGAGGCGCCGGGTGCGGTGGCGAGCCACCACTCGGTGGGGATCGCGCTCTCGCCGTAGCGGGCCTGGAGCACCTGGTTCAGGGCGCGCAGGTCGAGCAGGACGGCACCGCCGTCGCGGGCGCCGGTGTTCGCGGGGTCGGCGGTGGCGGGCAGGGCGCGTACCGCCCGGACGATCCGTACCGGCACGGTCCGGTCGCCGATCGTGAGGCCGACCCGTTGCCCGGGGCGGGCGCCCGCCGCCGACAGGTAGCGGTCGGTCGCGACGGCCGGCACCTCGGCGGGCGCGGCCTGGGTCGCCTGGAGCCGGAGCGTGACGGAGGCGACCGTCCAGATGCCGGCGTCCGGGAGGTAGCCGGTGCTGTAGGAGAAGGTCAGCGGGTGGGTGCCGGTGACCTCGGGGCGGGTCGGGCTGGTGGCGGCGCTCGGTACGGCGGCGCCGCCGGCCTCCGCGGTGGTGGTCCAGCGGGCGGGCAGGGCGAGCCGGTGCTCCTGCCCGTCCGTCCCGGACGCCGTCAGCTCGTCGAGGGTGAGCCGGTGTCGTTCGGCGCGCTCGGCGGGCTGGGTGAGGTCCAGGCGGAGACCGGTCAGGGTCACCGGGCCGGAGGCGGTGCCGAGGCCGAGGGCCAGGGTGTGCGGGCGTCCGTCGGCGGGCAGCTGCCCGAGCGGCAGCTGGTACGGCACCCCGTACCGGTCCGCCAGCGTCACCGTCACCGAGGCCGTGGTCCCCGGCCCGGTCGAGGAGTGCAGTCGGGCCGTCAGTCGCAGCCGGGTGGTGCCCGCCGGCACCCGGGCCCCGGCCGGGGTGCCCTTCGGGGTGAGCCGGGCCAGCAGCGGCCGTACCGGTTCGTCCGCGAGGTCGGGGCGCATGAGGACCGCGTCCTTCGCGTGCGCGGTGTCGAGGGCCAGCACGGTCGCCGTACGGTCGCCGGACAGCGGCTGGGCGCCGCGCACGGCCGGGGCCGCCGCCCGCACCCGCGGCAGCCCGGCGTACAGGTCCGTACGGCCGAACCCGTCCTCCCCGGCGGCCAGTACCCGCACCTGCGTCCCGGCCCGGAAGTCGGCCTGGTCGTGCTGCGAGCGGTCCCAGGAGGCGGCCTGCCCGATCGCGAGCATGCCGAGCGCGACGGCGAGGACGAGCAGCAGCACCGGTCCCGCCGCGCGCGCGGTGCGCCGGCTGAACTGCCAGCCGGCCAGCGCCACCGGCAGCCCCCGCCCGCCGGCCGCCCACCGCTCGGCGAACCGCGCCACGGGCGGCAGCAGCCGCAGCGTGAGCACGGTCCCCGCGAGCAGGGCCAGCGCGGGCGCGGCCACCAGCAGCGGATCGACGCCGAGCGTGCCCGACCGGTCGGCGGCCACGGCCCCGGAACCCTGCCGGCCCAGCTGCCAGTAGGCGACCGCGGCGATCGCGAGGAGCCCGAGATCGCCGCCGGCCCGCAGCGGGGCCGGGACGGTCCGGGCGCCGGCCGGCCGGGGCGTCTTCCGGCGGCGGAGCTTCACCGGCAGCGGCCAGCCGCGCCGGGGGCCGGGCCCGCGCACCCCGTCCCCGGCCCCGGTGACCGCCGGTACGGTCACCGCCAGCGCGCAGCCCAGCGCGACCCCGGCCGCCACCAGCCAGACGACGGGCCGCCCGGCCGCCGGGAGGTCCAGGCGCAGGCCGAGCCGGGCCAGCGGGCCGTGCCCGGCGAGCAGGGCGGTGAGCGGGCCGGCGAGCAGCGGCGCGCAGACGGCGGCGGGCAGCGCGAGCAGCAGGGCCTCGGCCGCGGCCAGGGCGGCGATCCGGGTGCGGGACGCGCCGCGGGCCCTGAGCAGCCGGGTCTCGTCGGCGCGTTCGGTGCTGAGCAGCCGGGCCACCAGCAGCAGCGCGTAGCCGGCGAGCAGCACGAGCTGGAGCGCGACGATCAGCAGCGTGGAGCGGGCCACGAGCAGCGAACGGTCCACCCGGTCCAGCACGTCGGGCAGCCCGGTCTGCGACACCGTCGTCCCGCTCAGCGCGGTCGGCTTGCGCAGGGCCGCGCTGCCGGCCCGGGCCGCCGCGCGCAGCTCCCCGATCCGTCCCGTCGGCACCGAGGCGAAGTCCGCCGACGCCAGCCAGGCCGTCGAACCGGCGCTGACCCGGCCGCCGGTGAGGACGGCGGGGTCGGCGAGGAGCGGGCCGTACGTCGTGAAGCCGGACTTCCTCACGCCGCGGCCGAGGAGGTCGTCCAGCCGCCAGTACGGTGCCGTCACCGAGGCGGGGCGGTACACGCCGACGACCCGGACCCGGGCCGCGGGGCCGTGCAGCCGGTTCGCGAGGGTGAGCCGGGCGCCGGGCTTGAGCCGCAGCGCCCCGGCGGCGGTCTGCGGGAGCGCCACCTCGACCTCGCCGGCGGCGGGGCGCGGGAGGCGGCCGGCGGACAGCCGCAGCTGGCCGCGGTCCAGGGCCGCGAAGTACGTCAGGTCCGGGTCGCCCGACCGGCCCGTGGCCGGCTGGAGCGAGCGGGGCAGGGCGTACGGTCCCGAGCGGCGCAGGGTCCGTACGGTCACCGGTAACCCGTCGAAGGTCCGCCGGGCGCCGGCGCGGACGGCGGTGTCGGCGGCGGTGCGCTCGGCCGGGGGCACGTCGGCCTTGACGATCAGCGCGGTGTCGGCGGCGGTGCGCGGGTCGGCGAGCACATGGCGCAGGGCCGCGTCGCCGATGGCGCCCGAGTACGCCGTCAGCGTCGCCAGTACCGCGGTGGTCAGCACCACCGTCAGCAGCGCGGCGCCCAGCAGCAGGCGGTGCGCACGCGCGCGTGAGAAGACGAACCCCGTCACCCGGCCCCCGTGTGTCCGGACTTCCAGACCTTCGGGCGATGCTGGCAGAGAGGCCGGGTGCGGGGTAAGCGGTTGTCGGCCGGTCTATACCGGATTGTGATCGGAATGCGGCGACGGGTGACCGGAATCCGACCTTCAGTGAGGGCCTGTCAGGTTTCCGTGATCAGCCGGGCCGGTCAGTCCGGGGTGTTCACCATCGACGCGGCGGCGTACGTCAGGTAGTTCCACAGCGTCCGCTCCTGCTCCTCCGGCAGCCCCAGCTCGTCGACGGCCACCCGCATGTGCCGCAGCCAGGCGTCGTGCGCCGCCCGGTCCACGGTGAACGGGGCGTGCCGCATCCGCAGCCGGGGGTGGCCGCGGTTCTCGCTGTAGGTGGTGGGGCCGCCCCAGTACTGCATCAGGAACAGCGCCAGCCGCTCCTCGGCCGGCCCCAGGTCCTCCTCCGGGTACATCGGCCGCAGGAGCGGGTCCTCGGCGACTCCCTCGTAGAAACGGTGGACGAGCCGGCGGAAGGTCTCCTCCCCGCCGACCTGCTCGTAGAAGGTCTGCTCCTGAAGCGTGCCGCGCCGAATCTCATTCACCCGTCCATCGTCTCAGACGGGGTGACCCAGGACTCAAGGCTTAGGACCGGCCCCGCCGCCACGCCTCCACGGCGGACACGCGGCCCTAATGTGGACATATGGGCGCCTACGACACCGAGATCGAGGTTCTTGCCGCCGCCGCGCGGGCCGCGCTGGTGCGGGCGATCGACGCCGAGGGGGTCTGGGCCGAGGACCCGGTGTGGCGGGAGGCGTTCGCGGCGGTGCCCCGGCATCTGTTCGTGCCGTACTACTACGTCCCCGGGCCGGGCGGCTACGAGCGCCGCTGGGGCGAGAGCCCCGACCCCGAGGCCCGGGAACGCTGGGTGCGCGGCGCCTACACGGACGTACCGCTGGCCACCCGGCTGCGCGACGGCGAGCTGCTCTCCTCCAGCAGCCAGCCCTCCCTGATGGCCCGGATGCTGGTCGCCCTGCGCGTCGAGGACGGCAACCGGGTCCTGGAGGTGGGCGCCGGCACCGGCTACAACGCGGCCCTGCTCGCCCACCGGCTCGGCGCCGACGACCTCGTCACCACCATCGACCTGGACCCGGAGATCACCGAGTCGGCCCGGCAGCACCTGACCGCGGCCGGCTACCGCCCGGTCGTCGTCACCGGCGACGGCGCGCGCGGGGCACCCGAACGCGCCCCCTTCGACCGGATCGTCGCCACCTGCGAACTGCCCACGGTGCCGCGCGCCTGGCTCGCCCAGTCCCGCCCCGGCGCGCGCGTCCTCACCCCGCTCGCCACCGGACTGCTCGCGCTGACCGTGCGGGACGCGGAGCACGCCGAGGGCCGCTTCCTGCCCCGGGCCGCCTTCTTCGTGCCGCTGCGCGGCGAGGGCAGGGCCGAGCCCGAGGGCGTCTGTCTCGCCGGGCTGCCGGACGGGGCCCGCGAGCAGGAGCCGTTCCGCTTCCTGCTCGCGCTGACCCGGGGCACGCTCGATCCGCTGGAGGCGTACTCCCTGTGGGAGCGCGAGGGCCGGCCGGGCCGCGGACGCTACGGCGTCACGGTCGGCGGCGAGCACGCCTGGGCATGGCTGGACGACCCGGAGGGGCCGTACGCCTGGCCCCTCCCCTAGGCCGTGGCCGCCCGTCAGCCCCGGCGGACGGTGATCGTCGTCCAGGCGCCCACGTGCACCCGGTCGCCGTCCCGCAGCGGGACCGGCACGAACGGCTGGATCGGCTCCTCGGACATGTTGACCGTGGTGCCGTTCGTCGAGTTCTGGTCGACGACGGCCCAGCTGCCGTCCTGCTGCTGCACCAGCACCGCGTGCTGGTGCGAGACGCCCGGGTCCTCCGGCGGCACCGACAGGTCGACGTCGGGGGTGTCGCCGGTGGAGTGCCGGCGGCGGCCGATGGTGACCTGGTTGCCGGTGAGCGTGCGCCGCTGCTCCGGCGAGTACGCGGGCAGGTTCAGGCCCGCGGCCTCCGGGCCGGAGCGCTGCATCATCGCCATGAAGTACTCGCGGTCCGGGCCGATGGTCGCGATCCAGGTGGCCGGCCCGGATGCCTGCGGCGCCTGCGGGAAGCCGCCGGGTCCGGTCGGGGCCTGGGTGGCGCCGGGCTGCGGGTAGCCGTAGCCGCCCTGGCCGCCGGGACCCTGGCCCGGGCCGGGTCCGGCCGGGCCGGTGGACGACGGCGGGGAGATCACCCAGTCGTCGTCACCGGCCGGAGGCCGGCCGGTCTCACGCGGGAACGCGGGCGGAGCCGACGCCCCGGCCTGCGGGAACGCCTGCGGGGCAGCACCGGGGCCGCCGGGCGGCGGTGCCTGACGGGAGGGGTCACCGCCGAAGCCGGTGGGGCCGGGCGGAGTGGGGCCACCGGGCCGGGACGGGTCCTGCCCGAAGGGCGGGGGCACGGACGGCCCGCCGGGGCCCTGCCCCGGACCGCCGCCGAACCCGGAGGGGCCACCGGCCCCCGGGCCCTGCCCCGGACCGCCGCCGAAGCCGGACGGACCGGACGGGGCACCGGGGCCCTGCCCCGGACCGCCGCCGAAGCCGGAGGGGCCACCGGCGCCAGGGCCCTGTCCCGGACCGCCGCCGAAGCCGGACGGACCGGACGGGGCGCCGGGGCCCTGCCCCGCACCCTGACCCGGCATCGTGCCCTGGCCGCCGAAGCCGGCGGGACCGGACGGGCCACCGCCACCGGGGCCTTGCCCCTGCCGCTGGCCCGGCACCTGGCCGAAGCCCTGCGGCGGTCCCGGCGGGCGCTGGTTGCCACCGGCGAAGGGCGGCGCGCCCGAGGGGCCGGGGGAGGTCGGCGGGCCGGACGGGGCACGGTCGCCGCCGAACGGCGTCGGCCCCGACGGCTCGCTGCCGAAGGACGGGATCGGCTCGGCGGGCCGGTTCACCTGCGAGGGGCGCGAGCCCTGGTAGTCGAACGCGTCACCGTCGCCGTACGTCGCGCTCGGCGGCTGGAACCGCGGCTGCTGCGGGCGCGGGGCGGCCGGGGTGTACGAGGTCGCCGTGTTGGTCAGGAAGTTCCACCGGCACTCCTCGCAGAAGGGCGCGCCGCCCTCGCGGGGCGTACGGCACTGCGGGCACAGCTCCGGCTCCGGCGCGGGTCCGCCGGCGGGGTGCGGGCGGCCCCCGCCGGCCTGTCCGCCGGGACCGCCCGGGCCGGCGGGCGGCGGGAAGCCGTAGCCGCCGGCGGGCGGCGGCGGAGGGGGCGGAGGTACGGCACCGGCCATGCGGTGACCGCAGACCTCGCACCAGTCGTCGGAACCCGACTGGTGTCCGTTCGGGCAGGTCGGCATGTCGGTGCTTCCCCTTCTCCTAAGGGTCGGTCTGGATCGCTCGTACGGCTTCCAGGGTCACTTCTTTACACGAACAGTCTTTGTGGACCGGGTCTCCAGAGTCATCTCGTCGGCCTCCGCGACCCTCGTCTTCAACCGCACAGTACCTGTCGCGGCGTCGACCACGTCCACCACCTTCGCAAGCAGTTTCGCAGTATCCGCGTTCCCCGAGGCGCTCGCGAGCTGAACCGCGCGCCCCAGTTTGGCCGTTGCTCCATCGAAATCGCCCGCTTTGCGCAGATCGAGCCCTTGCTGGATGGCTTGGGACAGTTCGGCCTGCCCGGTGTAGTGGGCGACTTGGGGGCTGATCGCGGTGGAGGCGACCAGGTCGTCCGTCCACACGGCCCGTACCAGCCCCTGGGCGCCGAGGCTTTGCGCGGTACTTCCCCCACGCTCGGCTTCGCTCGCGCGGGAGGTGCCCCCAGGCTGCGGCACCACCAGGGAGACCCGTGCGGCGAGCATCTCCTGGCCGAGCCCGGCCGCCGGGACCGTCACGCACAGGTGGTAGTCGCGGGACTCGTCGCCCCAGGACCCGGTCGGATAGTCCCCGGCGCGGGGCCCGGCCTCGATGCGACGGCCGGTCAAGTCGTCCATGGTCGGGGCGACTTGCTTGACGAACCGGATGGTCGTGCCGACCGGCGTCCACACCCGCAGGGCGACGTCGGCGACCTCCTTGCCCATCGCCGTCTCCATCATCCGCGTGAAGTCCGCGGCGAGTCCGGCCGGGTCGGCGACGATGTCGGCGGTGCCGAGCAGCGCCGAAGCGATCCCTGTGACTTCTTTCACTTCCCAGTCGGTGCCCACGCCGCGCGCGTCGCAGGTGAAACGGCCCGCGCAGGCGTCCAGCGTGGCCCGCAGGTCGTCCGGTGACTCGTGTTCATTGCGGCCGTCGGTGAGCAGGATGCCGTGCCGGATGGTGACCTCCGCCGAGGACAGCAGCCGGTCGGCGAGCCGCAGCCAGGTGCCGATCGCCGTACCGCCGCCCGCGCTCAGCCGGCGCAGCGCCTGCTTGGCCTGCTCCCGGGTGCCGGCGTCGGCGACCGCGAGCCGCCCGCCGCCCGGGTAGACCTCCTTGGCCACGTGCGTGCCGCCGATCACCGCGAAGTGCGTGCCGTCGCGCAGGGTGTCGATCGCGGCGGCCGTGGCGTCCCGGGCGCCCCGCATCTTGGCCGGCGGGTAGTCCATGGAGCCCGAGCAGTCGACCATGATCGCCACCGCGGCGGAGGGCGGCTGCCCCGGCGGGTACACGGGCGCGGAGACCGCGCCGCCGATGGTGCCGCCGCCGGTCGCGGTCACCGTGACGACGGCGTTGACCTCGCTGCCGCCCTCGGGCAGGAACTCGTTCTGGTAGACGTCCACCGAGAACTGTGGCGCGCGCGACTTCGCGAAATTGGCCATGCCTGATCGCATCCCCCTCGGACACCTCGCTCACACGAGGCGATGACTGTCGGCGGACCGGTCCCCTCCGGTCCGCCACGGCTTCCCCGTGCCGTATCCCCGCCGTGTACTCGTCTACGGCTGTACGGCCCTCAGGCCGATCCTGCCCCCTGCGACGGCGCCGGGAACGGCAGGACCGCCACTGTTACGTTGTCGTGGCCCCCGCCGTCCAGGGCGTGCCCGACCAGCACCCGGGCCGCGTGCAGCGGGCGGGAGGCCGCGTCCGGCGGGACGACCTCGCCCATCTCGTCGGCCGTCTCGGCGTAGTTCCACAGTCCGTCGGTGCACACCACCACCGCACCCGGCCGGTCCGGTTTGAAGCAGGCGGTGTGCGGCTCCAGTTCGTAGGCGTCCGCGCCGAGCCAGCCGGTGATCGCGTGGGCGCGCTCGTCGGCGTACGCCTCGGCCTCGCTCATCAGTCCCGCGGCGACCATCTGCGCGGCCCAGGAGTCGTCCTCGGTGAGCCGGGCCGGTGGCGCGGTGCGGTCGGTGGGCACCCAGTAGGCACGGCTGTCGCCGACCCAGCCGACGACCAGCAGCCCGGAGGTGACCACCGCGCCGACGATCGTGCAGGCCGGGGCGTTCTGGTGCGGGGCGTGCTCGCGGGCCGTGGCGGGCTCCTCGGCGAGCGCGTTGACGGCCTGCGAGGCGGCGACGATCGCCTCGTGCATCGCCGCCTGCGGGTGGGTGCCCCGCGGCAGCGCGGCCAGCAGGATGTCGCCGGCGGCCTGGGAGGCGGCCAGGGAGGCGTCGTCGGGGCGGGTCGCGGAGGACACGCCGTCGCAGACGACGGCCAGCACCGCCGGGGCGCCGTCGGGCAGCGTGGTGTGGCCGACGGCGAAGGCGTCCTCGTTGCGGTGGTGGCGCAGCCCGCGGTCGCTGACGGCGGCGACCGGGCCCGTCTCCCGCTCGATGTGGTCGCGCTCGCGCGGCTGGGCGTGCCCGCAGTTCTCGCAGTAGCCGTCGCTGTCCACCCGGCCCGCCCGGCAGGCCACGCAGAGCTGCGGCGGATCGGCCGGGGCGGCGGCACCGGCGGCCAGCCGCGGGTCCGGAGCCTGCAGCGGGTACTCGTCGGGCTCGGCGGGCCGGTCGAACCGCACACCGGAACCGGCGGGCTGCCCGGAACCGGCGGGCTGCTCGGGACCCGTGGACCGACCGGGGCCGGACGCGTGCGCGGCCGGCGGCGTGCCGCCCGGGTCGGTGGCGGGCAGGTCCGTCGGCAGGTGCGCCGCCGACGGGGGAGCGGAGCCGGCCGGCTCGGGAGCGGGCCAGGCCACCCCGTCCCCGGCGGAACCGGACCCGGCGGAACCCGTCATGGTGAGCGTCGGATGGTCGTCCTGCGGCGGGGCGGGCACCACCGAAAGGTCGTACCCGCACGCTCCGCAGAACAGGTCACCCGACTCCACGGGCTCCGCGCAGCTCGGGCACTTGGACAGTGCGGCCTGCTGGGGCATCTGCGACATCGACTACACCCACGTCCGGGGGCGGTAACGGTTGGCCCGTTCCACCAGCTCGATCCTCTCCTCGCCGCCGGGCGCCAGCCTGGCCAGCGTGCGATAGGCGCGCTCCAGGCCGAAGCGCAGACCCCGCTCGTCCAGTCCGCTGCCCAGCAGCACCCGGCCTCCGGCGGCGGGGCCGGTGCCCTCACCACCGGAGAGTATCCAGTCCAGCGCGCAGCCGAGCACTTCCGCGGACAACCGCTCGCGCCGCGCCGGGTCCAGACCGTACGCCTGGAGTGCCTCGACCTGCCCGGCGGCGGCCGTCAGGTCGTTCAGGAACGGTACGTCACCGGCGCTCGCCGTGCGCTGTCTGAGCCGCGCCCGGACGGCGGCGACCCGGGCGGCCGTGTAGTGGATGGATGACTCCGGCACCGACTCCAGCGTACGCACGGCGCCGGTCCGGTCCCCGGCCGCGAGCCGCACCCGGGCCAGACCGAACGCGGCGCTCACGAAGCTCGGGTCGGTCGTCCACACCAGGCGGTAGTACTCGGCCGCGTTGTCCAGCTGGCCCAGCACCTCCGCGCACAGCCCGAGCGCCAGCTTGGGCGCGGCCTCGCCGGGGAACGCGTCGTAGATCGCGTCGAAGGCGAGCGCGGCGCCCTCGAAGTCGCCGGTGACCAGGGCCGTCACGCCCCGGTACCAGACCACCCGCCAGTCCTCGGGCCGTTCCTCGTCCAGCTTGGCCAGGCTCATCAGCGCGGCCTGGTGGTCACCGTTCTCCAGGCGGGCGCGGATCTGCCTGAGCCGGGTCTCCACGGTCTGCGTGGGCGCCGCGGCGAGCGCGCTCATCAGCTCGGCCGGCGCGGAGGCCAGCAGGCCCGCCAGGAAACCGGCGCCCGGGTCGTTCGGGTCGACCAGCGGGACCGGCAGGGCGAGCGCGGCGGACCCGGTGTCGACGGGCTCGACCAGGGTGTGCGGCACGGGAGCCGGGCCCGCCGGGCCGGACGCGGGCCGCTTCCGGCCGGTCGCCTCCCGCGCCCCCAGCCGCGACACGTGTCCGTCCAGCCGGGGGAACAGCTCGGTGTCGGTGACCTTCACCTCGGGCCCGAACAGTGTCGACAGCGCGGGCCGCGCCTGCCCGGTCTGCAGCGAGACGACCTCCCGCAGCACGCCCGTCAGCTGCTCGGCCATCTCCTGCGCGGAGCCGAACCTGCGGGCCGGGTCGGGGTCGGTGGCCCGGACCAGGAGCCGGTAGAAGGACTCGTAGCGGCGGAAGACGTCGATGGTGTCGGGGTCGGGCAGGGAGTCGGCGTAGACCGTCGTGTAGCCCTGGAAGTCGAAGGTGAGCACCGCGAGGGTGCGGCCCACCGTGTAGAGGTCGCTGGCCACCGACGGGCCGACGTCGGCGACCTCCGGTGCCTGGTAGCCGACCGTGCCGTAGATCGCCGACTCGTCGTCGTCCATGCGGCGCACCGCGCCCATGTCGATCAGCTTGAGCTGGTCCTCGGTCTGGATGGCGTTGTCGACCTTGAAGTCGCAGTACAGCAGGTTGCGGCTGTGCAGATGGCCGAGCGCCTCCAGGGCCTCGATGCCGTATGCGCACGCCTGCTCCACCGGCAGCGGGTCGCGGCGGCCGTCGGGTGCCCGGCGGGCGTTGGCGATCTCCTTCAGGGACTTGCCGCCGACGTACTCCATGACGATGTAGCCGTCGAGGGAGCCGGTGCGCTGGTCCAGGTGCTCCACGAAGTTGTAGATCCGCACGATGTTGGCGTGCTCGATCTCCGCGAGGAAGCGCCGCTCGGAGATCGCGGCGGCCATCGCGTCCTGGTCGCCGGTGTCCAGCAGGCCCTTGAGCACCACCCAGCGGTCGGAGACGGCCCGGTCCACGGCGAGGTAGATCCAGCCCAGGCCGCCGTGCGCGAGGCAGCCCGCGACCTCGTACTGGCCGTGCACGATGTCCCCGGCGCGCAGCTTGGGCACGAAGGAGTACGGGTGCCCGCACTTGGTGCAGAAACCTTCCGTGCGGCCCGGACGGTCGCCCCGGGCCCGGCCCACCGGCGCCCCGCAGTCCGACCGCGAGCAGAACCGCTTGCGCTCGGGCACCTCCGGGTTCTCCAGCACCATCGCGCGCGGGTCGGGCCGCGGCACCTGCGGCACGGCGACCAGCCCCGCACCGAGGCGCCCGCGGGAGGAGGCGCCGGACGAGGAACCCGAGCTGCGCACCGACACCGAGCGGCCCGAGGACTTCCCCGACAGCGACCGGGAGAGCCGCCCGGAGACCGAGCGCCGCGACTTCGACGACTGCGAGGACGTACGGGAGCTACGGGAACTGCCGCTGTCGGCCGAGCCCTTGGTGACCCCGGTGGGCGGCGAGCCCACCATGCCGGTCGCGGACACCACCGGCGCGAGACCGCACGTGTCGCAGTACAGCTCGCCGCCGCCGACGTCCTCGTACGAGCCCCCGCAGCCCGGCCGCTGGCAGGTCTGCCCCGGCTGACTCATGACTGATCCCCCTTACGGTCCTCCGGCGCGCTCGCGCCGCCGAGCGCCTCGGCCGCGGCCTGCTGGTAGCGCAGCACGGCCTGCTCGGCCACGCGCAGGTCGCAGGGCGCGCTCCACAGCATGCGGCGGGCCGCGTCGTACCGCTCGACGAGCAGCGGGTCCTCGGCGAGGCCGTGCCGGGCGACCTTCGCCTTGTAGGCGTCGAGCCGGCCGCGCAGCTCGGCGCGGACCGCGAGGGGCGCGGTGACCGCGGTCAACGACTCGCGGGCGCGCAGCAGTTCGTCCTCCGCCTTCTGCTCCAGGGACTCGAGCAGCGGGGAGAGCCGGTGCCACTGGGCCTGCCTGCGGTACTCGGCGGCGGTCGTGAGCTGCTCCTGCAGCACGGTCGGCGGCCCGCTCACCACCGGCACCTCGGTGGCGGCGATCTTCGCCAGCACCTCGCCGCGCGCGGTACGGGCCTCGGCGAGGGTGCGGTCCGCGCGCGAGAGGACGTCCCGCAGCCGGATCAGCCGCGCCTCCGCGTCCTGGCGGACCGTCAGCACGGCGTCGATCTCCCGCCGTACGTCCTCCAGGGCGCGCGCCTCACGGTCGTACACCGTCGTGTCCGGGCGACCGCCGCCGGGCGCCGAGCTGCCCTCGGTGGGCACCCAGAAGGCGAGCGGGTCGGTGACGACGTCCTCGCGCAGCCTGGTCAGCGTGCGCGTGATGCGCTCCAGGTCGTCGCCGGCCGGGTGCTCGCCGGGGCGCACCCCGACGGAGTGCGCGAGGCCCCGGGTGCGCTGGAGTTCCGCGGCGAGTAAATCGATCCGCGCGGGCAGCGCCGACCAGACCGCGTCGGCGGCGACGATCATGTCCAGGCTCGTCGCGTACAGCTCGTTCATCCGGTCGACCAGGGCGGACAGCGAGAACGTCTCGCTCAGCCTGCCGTTCCCGCCGCCGGGGACGGTCACGGACTCGCCGCGCAGCAGCCCGGTCAGCTCCGCCAGGTCCTCGCGGCTGGACCAGCGGCGTCGGGCGCGGATCTCGCGGGCGCCGCGCAGCGCGGCCGTGTAGGCGTCGAAGTACCCCCACAGCAGGGTGATCCGCTCCTCCGTGGCCTGCCAGCGTTCCTTGGTGACGCCGGTCAGCTCGGCACCTTCGAGGAGTCTGCGGCCCGCGTGGTCCTGCAGGGCCAGCAGCGAGGTCTCGATCGCCTCGTGCTCCTGGCCGAGCCGCGCCAGCGCACGGTCCACCTCGTCCCGGTCCATCACCGGCCCGGCGGGGTCCGTGACGCCCATCGATCACCTCTCGCTTGCTGTCTGTTCCGGTCGGGTGTGGCTCAACTGCTGCTCAGGTACTGCGGCGCGGGCGGCTTCGACGCCGACGGGTCCTTCCCCAGTGTGGCCGACAGCCAGGTGTCGTACGACGTCTGCCAGCCGTGTGCGCGATAGTCCACCAGAACACGATTGACCCGGCGTACCAGATCGGTGGCGCCCTTCTTCATCGCCACGCCGTAGTACTCGGTCGTGAACGCCTCGCCCTTCAGTTCGACGGTCGGGTCCTGGGCGGCCTGGCTCGCGGCGAGGGCGCCGTCGGTCACCACCGCGTCCGCCTCGCCGAGCTGCAGCCGGACCAGGCAGTCGAGCTGGTTCGGGACGGTGGCGGCGATGTCGGTGGAGGCGGGCAGCCGGCCGGTCTTCCGGTCGGCGTCCAGCTTGGCGTACGCGGTCGAACCGGCCGCCGTGCACACCTTCTTGTGCGCCAGCGAGCCGTCGTAGCCGGTGATCGTCGACGACTTGGGGGCGAGGACCTGCTGGCCGGTCTTGAAGTAGGGCGCGGAGAAGGCGACCTGCTGGAGCCGGTCACAGGTGATCGTCATGGTCCGTACGACCATGTCGACCCGCCCGTTCTGGATCGCCGGGATGCGCTGGCTGGTCGGGATCGCCTTGAACTGCACCGCGTCCGGGTCGCCGAGGATGTCCTCCGCGATCCGGTGCACGAGGTCGATGTCGAAGCCCTCCAGCTCCGCGCCCTCGGTGTTCGGATTGCGGTAGCCCCAGCGGTAGCTGTTCTGGTCGACGCCGACGACCAGCTTGCGCTTGGCGCCCGTGCGGGCCTTGA
The DNA here is from genome assembly GCF_040645635.1 of Streptomyces sp. NPDC046727. Lineage (NCBI taxonomy): Bacteria > Bacillati > Actinomycetota > Actinomycetes > Kitasatosporales > Streptomycetaceae > Streptomyces > Streptomyces sp. NPDC046727. The sequence continues at coordinate 158,120 of NZ_JBEYYR010000011.1, read as the reverse complement.
TGGCGTCGATCGTCGGTCCGTCGGCGCCGGACGGGGCGAGCGTCCGCTGGTGCACATCGCCGTCGTCGCAGCCGTCGGCGGCGGCCTGGGTGCCGGTGGCGACCCGCCGGCCGCCCCGGTCCGGCTCCTGCTGCTGGGTGGTGCGCGGCAGCAGCAGGACGAACGCCAGCGCCAGCGCGCACAGCACCGCCATCGTGGCGACCCCGCCCCAGCCCCGCAGGGAGGCCCGTGCACGGCTCACGTCCATCGCCTTGCCCCCTGTCACCGGTACTCCGAAAGCCTGCGGCCTATGCCGGCGACGGCGCCGGCCGCGCCCAGTACCGCGAGGACGGCCACGCCGACCGGCAGCCCGGCCAGGGCGTCCCGCCCGTCCCCGGCCGACTGCCTGAACTCGGCCTGCTCATGGGCGATGGCCCGGGCGAGATTGCGGTCGACGCTGTCGAAGCACTCGCCGGTCGCGCCCTTCGCGCCGATCACCTTGTCCAGCGCCTGCTGGTAGTTGCCGTTCTCGTCCTCGGCGCGGGCCGAGGCGTGGCGCTGCTTCCACACCGCCATGTTGCCTTCGGCAGCCTCGACCGGGGCGGTGCCCCCCTGGTCGTCGGCGAGGTCCGCCGCCTCGGCCAGCCCCTTGCCGAGCACGGCGATGTCCTTGTCGAAGTCGTAGTAGTAGGCGTCGTACGGCTTGCCGTCGACCGTGACGGTCTCCGCGCCGCGCGCCACCAGGCTCAGGTTCTCGTTGCCGCGCGCCTTCAGGGAGGCGATCCGGGCGTCGTGCAGCACGTTGAGCGACCGGACGCCGTGCTCGTACGAGCCGTCGAGCCCGGACCGGGCGACGGCGTGGCCCACCACCAGCCACAGCAGGCCGACGGTGGTCGCGGCGGTGGCGGCGACCAGGCCGTGGTTGAGGACGCGGTTGGTGCGCCGGTACATGCGCTGCTGGGCCCAGCCGAGCCCGGCCAGGGCGAGCACGCCGAGCGCGATCGCCACCCACGGGTACGGCGTCGCGTCCCCGTAGTCGGCGTCCAGGCGGCGGTTCTCCGTCGTGTAGAGGTCCTCCGCCGCCGGGAGCATGTCCTTCTGCATCTTCTCGTTCGCGTACCGCAGATAGGCGCCGCCCACCGGATAGCCCTGCCGGTTGTACGTCCGGGCCCGCTCGATCAGGCCCTTGTACTCGGGCAGCAGCCGGTTCAGCCTGGCGATGGTCGCCTCGGAGGCCGAGCCGGGCTCGGCGTTGGCGGCGGCGGTGACGAGACCGGCGGCAGCGGTCCGGATGTCCTTCTCGTACCGGTCCCGGGAGTTCGCGTTCTCCTGGCCGCCCGCCAGGAACCCGCTGGACGCGGCGGTGTTGGCGTCGGCCAGCGACCGGTAGATGCCGGCCGCGCCGGAGCTGAGCGGCTGGCTGTGGTGCAGCACGTCGTCGGCGGCGGCCGAGCGCGCGCTGGTCTGCCAGGCGGTGACCGCCCCGAACGCGACGACCAGCAGCGCCAGCACGGCACCGATGATCCGCAGCCGCCCCGGCTCGGTCGTCGCGGCGGCCCGCAGCCGCTCGACACCCTCGGCAAAAGCGGTCCGGCGGGCCGGCGGCACGGGGGAGGGGGCCACGGCAGGCGCCGCCGGCGGCGCCGCGCTGCTCTTCGGCGGGTGTGTCACTCGACCTCCCCCATGGTCATCCGTTCGCCGCCCAGTATCACCGCCCGCACTGACATTGCGCACCGGCCTTCACTGGATCTTGATCGGATCGCAGCGTGCCCAGGGGCGCGTGCCGGCGGACGCACCACCCCCTGTGAAAGAACACGCTGGTGACGGGGGATCGGTTCCACGGAGACGGTCAGGCCGTTCCGGCCTCCCAGTGCTTCCGCGCCCGCTCCTGCGCCCCCGCCCCCGCCGCCAGCCGGTCCAGGCCCAGCAGGGCCGCGCCCAGGACCGGGCTCGCCGTGACCACGCGGACGACGGCCTTGGGGGCGCGGCTGGCCAGCAGGGCGTGGACGGCGTCGTTCAGCTGGGGGTGGCCGGCGGTGAGGACGCTGCCGCCGAGGAGGACCGGTGTCTCCTCCGCCAGGAGGTCCAGGCGGGTCAGGGCGACCGTGGCCATCACCGTGACCTCCTCCGCGAGCCGGGTGACGAGCGCCCGGGCCACCGGGTCGCCGTCCGCTGCCGTGGCGAAGAGGACCGGGGTCAGCTCGTGCCGGCGGTCGTGCTCGACGTGCTCCAGGTGCAGGGCCTCGATGAGGGCGTACATGGACGGCAGGCCGAAGTGCGCGGGGAGGGCGCGGGCGAGGGCGGTCGGCTCGCCGCGGCCGTCCTCCGCGCGGGCCGCGTACCACAGGGCCTCCTCCGCCAGGCCCCAGCCGCCGCCCCAGTCACCGGAGATGCGGCCCAGGGCCGGGAAGCGGGCGGTGAGGCCGTCGGGGCGCATGCCCACGCAGTTGATGCCGGCGCCGCAGACGACCGCCACGCCCCGGGGCTCGGCGACGCCCGCACGCAGGATCGCGAAGGTGTCGTTGCGGACCTCCACCGACGTGCCCCACGCGCGCGCGTGCAGCGCGGTCGCCAGCCGCTCCTCCTCCACCGGGAGATCGGCGTTGGCCAGGCAGGCCGAGACATGGGAGACGGACGGGACGCCCGCGTCCGCGAGGGCGCGCCCGACCGGTTCCGCCAGCGCCTCCAGCGCCGCCGGTACGCCCACCGCGGGCGGGCGGAAGCCGCCGCCGCGGGCCGTGGCCAGGACCTCGCCGGCGGCGGTGACCACGGCCACGTCGGTCTTGCTGTTGCCCGCGTCGATGGCGAGGACCGTCAGGGGGTCAGGTGCGGTCAGGCCCACGCCAGGTGCTCCCGGTTGTGTGCGATCAGCTGGTCGGTGAGGGTCTCGGCGTACGCGTACTGGCCGATCAGGGGGTGCGCCAGCAGTGCGCGCAGCACGCGGTCCCGGCCGCCGCGCAGGGCCGCCTCCAGCGCCAGGTCCTCGTACGCCGTCACGTTCGCGATCAGGCCCGCGAAGAGAGGGTCGAGCTCCGGGACCGGCAGCGGGACCGGGCCCGCCGGGCCGACCGCCGCCTGCACCTCGATCACGGCGTCGTCGGGCAGGAAGGGCAGCGTGCCCCTGTTGAGCGTGTTCACCACCTGGTACGGACTGCCTTCGCCGCCCAGGAGCGCCGCCGCCAAGTCCACCGCCGCCTCCGAGTAGAAGGCACCGCCCCGCTTGGCGAGCAGCGCCGGCTTCTCGTCCAGGGACGGGTCGCCGTACATGGTCAGCAGCTCGCGCTCCATCGCCGCCACTTCGGCCGCCCGCGAGGGCTTGGTGCGCAGTTCCCGTACGACCTCGTCGTGCGCGTAGTAGTAGCGCAGGTAGTAGGAGGGGACGACGCCGAGGCGGTCCAGCAGGGGGCGGGGGAGGCGGACGTCGTCGGCGATCGCCCCGCCGTGTTCGGCGAGCAGCTTGGGGAGGACGTTCTCGCCTTCCGGGCCGCCCAGGCGCACACCTGTCTCCCAGGTGAGGTGGTTCAGGCCCACATGGGCCAGATGCACATCCGCCGGGGCCGTGCCCAGCAGGGCCGCGAACTTCCGCTGGAAGCCGATCGCCACGTTGCACAGGCCGACCGCCCGGTGCCCGGCCTGGAGCAGGGCGCGGGTGACGATGCCGACGGGGTTGGTGAAGTCGATGATCCAGGCGCGGGGGTTGGCACGGCGGACCCGCTCGGCGATGTCCAGCACCACCGGGACCGTGCGCAGGGCCTTCGCCAGGCCGCCGGCGCCGGTGGTCTCCTGGCCGATGCAGCCGCACTCCAGCGGCCAGGTCTCGTCCTGCTGCCGGGCCGCCTGGCCGCCGACGCGCAGCTGGAGCAGCACGGCGTCGGCGCCGTCCACGCCCGCGTCCAGGTCGGGCGTGGTGACGATCCGGCCGCCGTGGCCCTGCTTGGCGAAGATCCGCCGGGCCAGGCCGCCGACCAGCTCCAGGCGGTCCGCGGCCGGGTCGACCAGGACCAGTTCCTCGATGGGCAGGGTGTCCCTGAGGCGGGCGAAGCCGTCGATGAGTTCGGGGGTGTAGGTCGAGCCGCCGCCGACCACGGTGAGTTTCATAGCCAGTTCAACCCTTTACTCCGGTGAGGGTGACGCCCTCCACGAACGCCTTCTGGGCGAAGAAGAACACGAGGATCACGGGGGCCATGACCAGCACGGTCGCGGCCATGGTCAGGTTCCAGTCGGTGTGGTGGGCGCCCTTGAAGGACTCCAGGCCGTAGGAGAGGGTCCAGGCGCCGGGGTTCTCGGACGCGTAGATCTGCGGGCCGAAGTAGTCGTTCCAGGCGTAGAAGAACTGGAAGAGGGCCACGGCCGCGATGCCCGGCTTCGCCATCGGCAGGACGACCCGCAGCAGGGTCCTGAGGTCCCCGCAGCCGTCGACCTTCGCCGCGTCCAGGTACTCGTTCGGGATCGTCGTCAGGAACTGGCGCAGCAGGAAGACGGAGAACGCGTCGCCGAACGCCATCGGGACGATCAGCGGCCACAGGGTGCCGGACAGGTCCAGCTGCTTGGCCCAGAACAGGTACATCGGGATGACGACCACCTGCGGGGGCAGCATCATCATCGAGATCACCAGCATGAGCGAGAGACTGCGGCCCCGGAAGCGGAACTTGGCGAGCGCGTACGCCACCGGGACCGACGACACCACGGTCAGGACGGTGCCCAGGCCGGCGTAGATCAGCGTGTTCCGCCACCAGGTGAGGAAGCCGGGCGTGTCGAAGACCTTCCGGTAGTTGCCCCACTCCCAGGTGTGCGGGACCAGGTCCCGGCTCAGTGCCTGGGTGTCGCTCATCAGCGAGGTCAGGAACACGAACACGAAGGGGAGCGTGAAGAACAGCGCGGCTGCCACCCCCAGGGAGTGGACCGCCACCCATTCCAGACGCGTCTTACGGCGGTTCATACGTCAGTCACCTGCCTGGATCAGGCCGCCCCGGCGCCGCATCAGCAGCGCGGTGAACGCCATCGACAGGGCGAACAGCACCAGCGCCACCACGCAGGCCGAGCCGTAGTCGAAGCGTTGGAAGCCGAGGTTGTAGACGAGCTGGGGGAGGGTGAGCGTGGACCTGTCCGGGTAGCCGGGCTCGAACTGGGTGCCCGCGCCCTGGATCACCCCGGAGGCGACCTTCCCGGCGATCAGCGGCTGGGTGTAGTACTGCATGGTCTGGATCACGCCGGTGACGACCGCGAACATCACGATGGGGGAGATGTTCGGCAGGGTCACGTACCGGAACCGCTGCCAGGCCGAGGCGCCGTCCAGCTCCGCCGCCTCGTACTGCTCCGTCGGCACGTCGAGCAGCGCGGCCATGAAGATGACCATGAGGTCGCCGACGCCCCACAGGGCCAGCAGGGTCAGCGCCGGCTTGGACCAGGCGGGGTCGTTGAACCAGCCCGGCGCCGGCAGCCCGGCCTTCTCCAGGATCGAGTTCACCGGGCCGGTGCCGGGGTTGAGGAGGAACGCGAAGGCCATGGTCGCCGCGACCGGCGGGGCGAGGTACGGCAGATAGAACAGGGTGCGGAAGACACCCGTACCCGTCTTGATCCTGGTGATGAGCAGCCCGACGCCGAGTCCGAAGACGACCCGCAGCGACACCATCACCACGACCAGCCACAGGGTGTTGCGCAGGGCCGGCCAGAACAGCGGGTAGTGCTCGAAGACGTACGCCCAGTTCTTCCCGCCGCTCCATTCCGGCGGCCGGAAGCCGTCGTAGTGCATGAAGGAGAAATAGACCGTGGAGAGCAGCGGGTAGGCGAAGAAGACCGCGAAGCCGATGAGCCACGGCGACATGAAGGCGAGGGTGCGCAGGGCCGAGCGCCGGCGTTTCGACGCGAGGGTGACGGTGCTCATCCCTGTGCCTGCGCGATGTCCGTGTCGATCTGCGCGGCCGTCTTCTTCAGCCCGGCCTTGAGATCGGTGGCCTTTCCGCTCTCGTAGTCGTAGCCGAACTGCTGGATCGTCACCAGGTACACACCGCCGTTGACCGAGGCGGGCGAGGTGGTGGAGTGCGGGTTCGCGGCGATGTCCAGGAAGGTCTTGAACCGCGGGTCGTACTTCAGCTTCGGGGATTTCAGCGCGGCCAGCGTGGAGGGCACGTTGTGGATCTCGTTGGCGAAGCCGACCACCGCGTCCGTGTCCGTGGTCATGTACTTCACCAGCTCCCAGGCCGCGTTCTGCTTGTGGCTGGTGGCGGCGATACCCGCGATGGTGCCGGTGATGTAGCCCTTGCCGTACTGCTCGGCCTGGTCGTCCGGGACGGGCAGCGGGGCCACCCCGATCTCGAAGCCGGGCTTCGCCTCCTCGGCCATGCCGAGCCGCCATTCGCCGTCGAGCTGCATGGCGACCTGGCCGGTGTGGAAGGGGTGCTTGGGACCCCACTCGTCACCCAGGGTCGCGCGGAACTTCTCCAGCCGTGCGAATCCGCCGAGTTCATCGACGAGCTTCTTCTGGAGCGTGAAGCCCTTCTCGAAAGCCGGGTCCTCGGCGAGCTTCGACTTGCCGTCCTTGTCGAAGTACGTCGGCGAGAACTGCCCGAAGTAGTGCTCGGTCGTGGACTCCCAGCCGTGGTAGTTCGGCATGAATCCGAGCTGCCGGTAGCCGTCGCCCTGAGGGATGGTCAGTTTCTTTGCGTCCGACCGGAATTCGGACCAGGTCTTCGGAGGGCCGGCGATGCCCGCCTTCCTGAACGCCGTCTTGTTGTAGTACAGCCCGTACGCGTCGCCGAGCAGCGGAACCGTGCAGCGGTCACCGTCGAACTCGGTGTACTCGTTCATCGGCTTCGGGAACGTCTTCTCCGGGTCGATCCCGGACTTCTCGAAGAACGGGTTCAGATCGACCAGCGCGCCCGAGGAACAGAACCTGCCCACATTGTTGGTGGTGAACGACGAGATCACGTCCGGGGCCTTGTCGCCGCCGGCCCGCAGCGCCTGGTTGATCTTGTCGTCGGTCATGTTGCCGACGATGTTCACGTGGATGTTGGGGTGATCCCGCTCGAAGCCGGCGACCAGCGACTTGACCGCCTTCACCTCGTTCGGCGCGCTCCAGGCGTGCCAGAAGTTGATCGTGGTGTCCTTCGAGGGGTCGTCCGTGGCACCCGAGGCGGACTGGCCGGTACAGGCGGTGGTGAGGAGGGCGAGGGAGGCAGTCACGGCAAAAGCCGCTTTTCGGGCGACTCCGGGTATGGCTGTGGGCATGGCGAGGTCTCCCAGGGGGACGGGGTCGGGAAAAGAAGGGGCGCTCAGCGCGAGGTGTCGAAGACCTCGTCGCGGGTGGCGGCGAGCGCGGACTCCAGCGCGCCGCGCAGCACGGGGTTCTCGCGGACGTCACCGACGACCAGCCGGGGCCGGGCCGCGGCCAGCTCCTCCAGCTCGGCCTGGACGAGGGCGCGCAGCACCTCGCCGCCGGCCGTCAGGACGGAGCCGCTGAGGACGACGAGTTCCGGGTCGAGGACGGAGACGAGCGAGGCGAGACCGGTGGCCAGCCGGGTGGCGTACGTCCGGAGCAGCTCCCGGTGCGGGCCGCCGGTACGGTCGGCGGCGCGGGCCACGAGTGCGGCGGCGGCCTCGTGGTGCGGCCCCGACGGCACGTCCGGGACGCCGAGTTCCCGGGCCAGCCCGGGTATGGCCTGGGAGCCGGCCAGCTCCTGGTAGCCGCCGCTGTTGGCCTTGGTGACCTGGCGGACCAGCGGGGTGCCCGGCACCGGCAGGAAGCCGACCTCGCCGGCGCCGCCGGTCCAGCCGCGGTGCAGCCGGCCGCCGAGGACCAGGGCGGCGCCGAGGCCCTCCTGGTTCCACAGCAGCACGAAGTCCGCGTGGCCGCGGGCCGCGCCGAGCCGCTGTTCGGCGATGGCGGCGAGGTTGACGTCGTTCTCGTACTCGACCGGCATCGGGAGCGCCGCCGCGAGATCGTCGAGCAGCGCGGGGGAGTGCCAGCCGGGCAGGTGGGAGGCGTAGCGCAGCCGCCCGGTGTTGGGGTCGAAGGCGCCGGGGGTGCCGATGACCAGCCGGTGCACGTCGGACCGGGCGAGCCCGGCGGCCTTGACGGCGCCGTCGAGGGCGTCGGTGACCTGCCGGACGACGGGCTGCGCGGGGCGCCGGCCGGGGGTGGGCAGCTCGTACTCGCCGACCGTGCGGCCGGTGATGTCGGCGACCGCGGCCCGGATGCGGTGCGGGGTGACATCGAGCCCGGCGGCGTACGCGGCACCGGGATCGACGGCGTACAGCTGGGCGCTGGGGCCCGGCCGGCCCTCGCTGGTGCCGGTGACCCGGACCAGTCCGGCCGCCTCCAGGCGGGCCAGCAGCTGGGAGGCGGTGGGCTTGGACAGGCCGGTGAGCTTGCCGATCCGGGTGCGCGACAGCGGCCCGTGCTCCAGCAGCAGGTCCAGGGCGGCGCGGTCGTTCATGGCGCGCAGCACGCGCGGGGTGCCCGGCGTACCGGCGGTTCCTGCCATGGGGTCGACACCTGCCCTTCCAGCCACTCAGCTTCTCAGCGACCTGGCCGCGCCGTCCAGTCTTGATCACCGACGGCCGGGAGATCACTGTTAGGAAAGTTTCCTATTCGGGTGGGAGGAACGTATGCCCAGGACGAAGGGGGCGTCAATAGACAACGCCCCCGAGGCAACAGACTCGTTACCTCGGGGGCGTCGCGGTAGGGGGTGCTACTTCACGGTCACGTGGTCACCGGCGGAGGTCCTGGCCGCCGTGGAGGCCGTACCGGCGAAGACGAAGCGGTAGGTGCCGCTCTTGGTGGCCTTCACCGTGGTGGACAGGGCGCCCCCGGTGCCGGAGGTGATCGCCTTGACGTTCGCGTACGCGCCGCCGTCCGCCTTGAACTGCAGGACGACCTTCTGGTCCCGGTAGCCGGTGTTGCGCCCGGCCGACCAGTCCGCGCGGGTCAGCTTGCCCTTGACGGTGAGCGTCCCGCCCTTCGCCACGGGCTCCGGGGCCGCGTCCGCGGTCAGCTGGGCGGCGCGCTTCACCTTCACCGAGGCGAGGTTGCCCCACATGGTGACGTCGTTCTCGCTGTGCAGGTAGTCGTCCGAGGCGCTGCCGTCGCTGTGCGCGTAGACGCCCGCGGCCTTCCAGGTGGTGGCGTCGGCGGCCTCGTACAGCGACTCGTCCGGAGCGGCCGTGAGCGTCTCGGTGCAGCTCTCGGTGACGGTCGTGTCCGTCGTGGCGGTGGTCGTGCAGACGGGGGCCTTCTCCGGGCCCAGCTCGTTGTCGAGCGACCTCAGGGTGCCGCGGTACAGAATCACCGCCTGCAGGGTGTTCTTCTGGTCGATGACCAGGTCCTTCGGCCGGGTCAGGGTGTACGACACGGGAACGGTCACGGCCTTGGCGGCGCCGACCACGACCGGCTTGCCCTTGTTCACGGTCACGCCGGAGAACGTCAGGTCCGGCGTACCGGCCGCCGACGCGGCGGGCGCGGCGAGGCCGGCCAGGGCCAGGGCACCGGACAGGGCGGCGCCTATGGCGAGCTTGCGCATGTTTCCCCACATTCGAGGCGGACCCCCGGGCGACGTCGCGCTCCAGAGCAAGGGTCCGCTGTGGAGGCGACCCTAGAGGATCAACAGGTGCGGACGGAACGCGGGGTTCCTGTGAAGACGATCTGCATCCGAGGGTGCGTCACGAGTGCGTCACGGAGGTGGTCTTCGCTGGTCACAGGGCTTACATTCGCAGCCTGCGAGACAGGGGAGACGAAGTGGGAAGACGCCACGCGGCCGTGGTGCTGGGTGCGTTGCTGCTGGGTTCGGTGGCGTGTACGGCACAGCCGGCGGCGACGGTCCGGGCGGCGCCCTCGGCGTCGCCGTCCTGCGGCTTCGGCACCCTCCGCTGGGCGGGCGTGCGGCAGGAGACTGAGCTGACCGGTGTCTCCCCGGTGGTGACGCTCGGCAAGGACGACGGATGGACCACCTTCCGGAACGTCCCCGTGCGCACGGTCGTCGCCTCGATCCAGGCGAACGGCGTGGAGGTGCCCCAGCGGCGGGTGATGGCCTCGCTGGCGCGGCGCCTGGGCTACGACACGGGCGACCTGATGGCACCGGGCGAGAGCACGGCCCACCATCCCCGGCACCCCGACCGGATCGACTTCCACGGAGCCGGCCGCTTCGCCACCGCCGAGGCCGTGAAGGTGGTGGCGGCGAGCTTCGCCGTGACCTGCCCGGACGGCACGCACTACGGCAGCGTCACCACCTGGCTCGACACCCCCCGGGGCGACTCCCTGGCCTGCGGCACCGACCCGGGCGGGGAGGCGTGGCTCCGCGAGGCCTACCAGCTGGCCTGCGGTCCGCTCAGCCGGTGACGAAGGGGGCGGTGTCGAGGGTGGGGTAGGGGGCCGGGAGGGGGAGGGGTTCGCCGAGGTCGACCTTCTCCTCGGTGTCGTAGTACGCCTTGGTGGGGTCGTTGCCGGGGAGAGTCGGTGTCGTGTAGCAGTGAGCCGTGTTCGCCCTACGGTTGATCAGAACGTAGACGGGAACCCCTGCGGCGGCGTAGGTGCGGAGCTTCGGCCCGGTGTCGATTTCGAGGTTGGTGGAGGTGACCTCGCCGACCAAGGCGACCATGTCGATGGGGTACCAGCCCTTGTGGGCTTTGTAGTACGACTCGTCGAGTTCCGTAGGCCTCCGGCGGCGGAGATAGAAGTCCGGAATGACCAGAGCCATGGTCCTGCCGTCCTTGTGGGCGACTCGGTAGCCGTTGCCCATGCCTACGAGCTGGAACCCGGCAGCCCTGAACTGGAAGCTCAGCTCGAAGGCGCCGTGATTGTGGTTGTCATTCGGCGTCGGCGGCACGATGGCCATCCCCTCGACGTACTCGGGTCGAATCGGCGCCACGGACGCCTTCTCGATCGCGCTCAACAGATCGATGGGGTCCTGCTGCGTCATGACCGGCTCCGTGATGGGTTCGGCGCTCATCCCTGGTTCTCCTCGTCACGCTGGTGCCAGGCTAAGCCCGCATTGGGCGCCCCGGCAGAACAATGGGGCATCAGCGCGCGCTTGGCGCCGGATGCCCCGCCCCGTTCACCCGAACGTGTGTGCTGAACCGTTCCGCTACTTCATCGGCGACTCAGGCCGCTGGGCGACGATCGGTGCCGTCGCCGTCGCCTGCGGGGAGTCCGCGTTGGAGTACACCGACGGCGCCGCGACCGTGGCCGTCGGATCCGGGACCGTCTCCTGGTCCAGGACCGCCGTCTCGCCGCCCACGATGCGGATGCTCGCCGCGTCGAACGCCCGCTTGATCCGCCAGCGCAGCTCCCGCTCCACCGTGACCGACTTGCCGGGCATCGTCCTGGCCGAGACCCGGACCACCATGGAGTCGATCAGCACCGAGTCCAGGCCGAGCACCTCGATCGGGCTCCACAGCAGCTCGTTCCAGGGCTCTTCCTTGCTCATCTTCTCGGCGACCTCGTCCAGCGTGGCCTTGACCCGGTCCAGGTCCTCGCCCGCCTTCACCGTCACGTCGACGCCGGCCGTCGCCCAGCCCTGCGACAGGTTGCCGATCCGCTTGACCTCGCCGTTGCGGACGTACCAGATCTCCCCGTTGTCGCCGCGCAGCTTGGTCACCCGCAGCCCGACCTCGATCACCTCACCGGTGGCCACGCCCGCGTCGACCACGTCACCGACGCCGTACTGGTCCTCCAGGATCATGAACACGCCGGACAGGAAGTCCGTGACCAGGTTCCGCGCGCCGAAACCGATCGCCACACCGGCGACACCGGCCGACGCCAGCAGCGGCGCCAGGTTGATCTTGAAGGTGGACAGCACCATCAGCGCGGCCGTACCGAGGATGAGGAAGCTCGCCACCGAGCGCAGCACCGAGCCGATCGCCGCCGATCGCTGCCGGCGCCGCTCGGCGTTGACCAGCAGCCCGCCCAGCGCGGTGCTTTCCCCGGCCTCGGCGGTGCGGCCCATCCGGTCTATCAGCTTGGTGATCGCCCGCCGCACCACCGCTCTGAGCGCCACCGCCACGACCACGATCAGCAGGATCTGCAGACCCATCGCGAGCCACGTCGACCAGTTCTGCTCGACCCAGCTCGCCGCGTTGGTCGCGCTGTCCTGGGCGTCCTGGAGCGTCGGCACGGCCGGGCTCGTCGACCCCGAGGGCGACGGTGACGGGGACGGCGATGCCCCGGCGGCCAGGAGGGCGGCGGGCAGGGACGTCACGGCAGGTACCTCCCAGGTGCTGCGCGGTCCGCACCGGCGGGCGGTCAAGGTCACGAAAAGGTCACCGGACGGACAGGACCACCACACTAACGGGGCATTGTGTGTGCCTCGTGCCGATCCGCACAGGAGGCGCGAAGGAGAGACACGGCTCACGCGGGCTTGAACAGGCCATGATCCGGGGGATGAATCGGATGTGGTCGAAAACACTCCCAGCCCGTTACCGGGACATGGTGGCGCTTCCACCAGGCATGAGGGGAGACTGACTGCAGATCGTCCCGGCGCGAGCCACGCGCCGCCGACGCCCAAGGAGGCACCCGTGCCGCACGTCCTGGTCCTCAACGCGTCGTACGAGCCGCTCGGCGTCGTACCGCTCCGCCGCGCGCTCGTCCTCGTCCTGGAGAACAAGGCAGTCTCCCTGGAGGAGTCCGGCGCCTATATGCACAGCGCAACCGTCACCCTCCCCGCACCCAGCGTGGTCCGGCTCAAGCGATTCGTCCGGGTCCCCTATCGGGGGCCTGTTCCTCTGACCCGCCGAGCGCTCTTCGCGCGCGACGGGGGCCGGTGCATGTACTGCGGTGGCGTCGCAACCAGCGTCGACCACGTCATCCCGCGCAGTCGCGGGGGCAAGCACGTCTGGGACAACGTGGTGGCCTCCTGCCGCCGCTGCAACCACGTGAAGGCCGACCGCCATCTCGTCGAGCTGGGCTGGCGGCTGCGCCACAAACCGGCTCCGCCCACCGGGCTGGCCTGGCGGATCATCGGCACGGGACACAGGGACCCGCGCTGGTTGCCGTACTTGCAGCCATACGGCGCGGACGATGCTTTGGCCCGGATCGACGGCGTCTCTGCCTGATCGATCCGGGCCGTTGTGTTGTGCAGGGGGTCCGCCCCCCGGAGGTCAGCCGCGTGGCCCCTCCGGGCGGGCACCCCGTACCGCGTACCACGTCGTGCCCAGGACGAACGCCGTCAGGGCCGCCGCCCAGGCCCCCGGTTCCGCGCCCGGCTGCATCGGCCACGCCCACACCGTGGCCGCACGGCCGTGCGGGGTTCCCGAGCCCAGGTACACCGCGGTCACGTAGGCGAACGTGGGGAGCCAGCTCAGGCGGGCGCCCAGGAGTACGGCCGAGGCCGCGGTGGCGCCCGTACAGCCCAGCGTGTTGCGGATCACCGTGGGCGGGCCGAAGTTCTCCGTGTGGCCGAGCACGGCCGGTACCACCAGCAACGCCGCCAGCGCGGCCAGCCCCGCCAGCTGCACCAGCCGGCGCGGCCACCACGCTCGTACGGCCGTGCGGTCCAGCTCGTCCGAGGCGCTGTACAGGCTCGTCCCGATCGCCGCCGACGCCAGCAGCGGAGCCAGCGCGACGATCGGCACCCGGCGGTCCGGATCGAGGTAGGCGTCCAGCCGGCCGGCCGCCCACACCGCGAAGACGGCCGTACCGGCGAGCGCCGCCAGGGTCGCGGGCAGGGCCCGGGAGCGGGCGTACAGAAGCAGTCCGGTCACAGGGCCGGCACCTCCTTCAGGCGGCAGCCGGCGCGGGCCGCGAAGTAGGCCGACAGCCACGCGCGGCGCTCCCTGTCGCCCAGCGCCGCGAAGCGGGCCTCGGCGGCGCGGCGCTCGCGCAGCTCGGCGCGGTGGGAGGCGTCGCCCCGGGCGTCCAGGTCGTCGAAGTACTTCTGCTGGGGGCTCGGCGCGAGGTAGCGCGCCACGACGTCGTCCGCCCGCAGCACCCGGGCGCCCGCCTTCTCCTCGGCGCAGTCGCCGCGCAGTTGCAGCGCCCCCACGGCCTCCCACGCGAACTCCACCGGACTGGTCAGCCGCCCCCGTACGGCCGTCCAGCCGAGCGGCGTGATGCCCGGCAGCCGGGCCTCGCCGGCGCGCAGCGTGCCCGTGTGGTCCGCCCACCGCGCCGGCAGGTTCCGCACGCCCTCCAGCTTGCCGGTGACCCCGGACAAAGCCTCGCTGACCTGCGGGAGCATGCCCGCGTACCGGGCGTTGACGCACACCGCCGGGGTGGTGGAGGTGTCGCACACCTGGCGGCGGGCGAGCGGGTCGGAGTGCCACAGCCCGTCCCCGGTCTGCGCGAGCAGTGTGCCCGCGGCCAGCGCGGCGGCCAGCGGCAGCAGGGCCGTCACCCGGCGCCGGGCCGCGTACGCCAGCGCGGCGGCGCAGGCGAGTGAGCCGGTCCACACCGCCATCGCCCACGGCTGCCACCACACCGGCAGCTCACCGACACCGACCGGAACGGCCGGGGACAGCGGGCGGGCGTAGGCCGGACCGCCGGACTGCAGGACGCCGAGCCCCAGGTACCCGGCCATCGCCAGCAGCGGGGCCATCAGCCGTGTGGGCACGACCCGGCCCAGCACATGCCCGGCCAGCGCGCCCGCCGCCATGGCGACCGCGTCCCCCAGCAGCAACGACAGACGGGGCCGGTCCCCCTGGGCGTAGGGCCAGGTGGCGAGCAGCGCCAGCGCCACCGCGACCAGATAGCCGACGACCACCCAGAACGCGACGGGCAGGGCCGGGACCAGCAGCCGGGCCAGCGGCGGCCGTACGGTCGTCCCCCACAGCTCCTCCGTACGGCGCCGCCGCTCCCGGCCGCCCTGCCAGCAGCCCGCCGCCGCGGCCAGCGGAAGGGTGATCAGCAGGGCGGTGTGCACCTCGGTGGCGGTCTCCGCCCACCCGCCCTGCCAGCGGTCCGCCGTGCCGGCCAGCATCGCGCCGGACGTCAGCAGCACCCCGGCCCCGGCCCAGGGCGCGAAACCCCGGACCGCCTCGGCCCGCAGCGGGTGCGGCGCACGCGCGGGCGCCTTCGGCCCCTTCAGGTCCGTGACGAGGGTCATCGCACCGTCTCCCGCGCACTGTGCGCGCGGTGCGCCCGCAGCGCCGCCGTGTACCCGCGCTCGATCGGATGGTCGCCCGGCCCGTCCGACGCCTCGCCGAGCAGGGTGAGCGCCTCCGGCGTGCCCCGGTACGCGATCCGGCCCGCGTCCAGCAGCGTGACCTCCGTGCAGGCGGCGGCCACGTCCTCCACCAGGTGCGTGGAGACCACCACGGTCGCCGAGCCGCCCAGCTCGCGCAGCAGCTCGCGGAACTCCACCCGCTGCTCCGGGTCGAGACCGGCGGTCGGCTCGTCCAGCAGCAGCACGGCGGGGTCGTTGACGATGGCCTGCGCGATGCCGACCCGGCGGACCATGCCGCCGGACAGCGTCCGGACCTTGGCGTCGATCCGGTCCGCGAGTCCGACCCGGGCCACCGCCCGCTCCACGGCCTGCGGCACCCGCGCGGCCGGCATCTCCTTCAGCCAGGCCACGTACGCCACGAACTCCCGCACGGTGAACCCCGGGTAGTAGCCGAACTCCTGCGGCAGATAGCCCAGCCGGCGCCGCACGCCGGCCAGGCCGCGATGCCCGGCGGTGTCCTCGCCGAGCAGCTCCACCCGGCCGGCGTCGGGCCGCGCCACCGTGGCCAGCACCCGGATCAGCGAGGTCTTCCCGGCGCCGTTCGGCCCGAGCAGCCCGTGCACACCGGTGCCGAGCGTCAGGTCGAGCGAGTCGAGCGCGAGGGTCTTGCGGTGCCGGACCCGCAGGCCGGTCACACGTATGGAATCCATGTCTCTCCAGGAGAGGGCGCGGGACCACGAGGGAGGAGGTCCCGGGAATCGTCAGGAAGCGTCAGGAAGGAAGAAAAGGAAGAAAGGGAAGAAGAGGAGCGGCGCCCCCGGGCGAGCGCGGTTACGGGCGCAGCGGGCGGTGGTACGCCGGACGGCGCGCGGTCAGCAGGACGGCGCTCAGCACGGCTGCCGCCGCCCACCCGCCCTGCGCGGCGGCCCCGTCCAGGCAGCGGGAGAGCTGCTCGGCCAGCCGCGTGGTCGCCGCACCGGTCGGCGCCACGGCCGCCGGTGCCAGGACCGCGCACAGCCAGCCGCCGCCCGTCAGCGCGGCCGCCGCCCGGCAGCCCACGAAGGAGGCCAGGGCCAGCGAGGCCAGCGCCAGCGCGAGACCGGGCAGCAGCCAGGCCGCCGCGGCCGGGGCGCCCGAGGCGGGCAGCAGCAGCCCGGTGAGGGTCAGCAGCGGCAGGCTCACCGCGAGCACGGCGACCGTACGGGTCAGCGCCAGCCGCAGCCCGCCGCCCGGCGTGGCCGCGACGACCTCGTGCAACGGGTCCGCGTGCGGGCCGTACGACAGGGCGACGCCGGCGACGGGCACCACGGGGGCGACCGCCAGCAGCAGCGCCCGCGCGCCCGGGAACCCGGCCCCGTACGCCAGGCCCAGCGCGGCCACGGCCACCCCCAGCACGGCCGGCAGCCACGCCCCGCGCACGGCGGGCCCGGCGGCCCACAGCAGCCGGGCGAACCGGGACAGCGGGGGCTGCCCGGCGTACGGCTCCTCCGATACGGCAGTCGCCGGAGCCGTAGCGGTCGCCGGAGCCGTGGCGGTCGCCGGAGCCGACGCCAGCACCGCCGCCCGTACCTGGGCGAGTGCCGCGCCCGCCGCCGTACCGCGTACCGCGGCCGACACCCGGGCCGCACAGCCCGCGCAGCCCTCCACGTGTTTCTCCAGGGACCACGCGTCCGGCTCCGGCAGGACGCCCTCGGCATAGCGGGCGACCAGGTCGTCGGCGGCGTGCCAGTGCCGCCTGTCGCGGTTCGTCATGCCGTGCCTCCCAGCGGGGACGGGTTCAACTGGGCCAGTGCTTCCCGCAGCTCCGCGCGGGCACGGCGGGCCCGGGACTTGACCGTGCCCTCCGGGATGCCGAGCAGCCGGGCCGCCTCACGGGTGCTCAGCCCGTCGACGACCGTCGCCCGCAGCACCTCGCGCAGCTCGGGGGAGATCCGGCCGAGCGCGGTGCCGACATCGCCGTACTCCAGCGCCGCCAGCACCCGGTCCTCGGCGGACGGCGCGGCGGCGGGCTCGTACCGCCCCGGCGCCTCGGGCCCCGGCAGCGGTTCCGCGACCCGCCCCGCCCGCTCCTGCGCCCGCCGCGCGTCGACCAGCCGGCGCGCGGCGATCGTCCACAGCCAGCCGCCGGCCTCCTGCCCGCGGTGCCCGGCCGCCGACCGCCACACCGTGACGAACGTGTCCTGCAGCACCTCCCGCACCAGCTCCGGATCGGCGCACCGCCGCGTCAGCCGGGCGTGCAGCCACCCGGCGTGCCGGTCGTACAGGGCGGCCATCGCCGTAGCGTCGCCCTGCGCGACGGCCCGCAACAGGGCTGGGTCCCCGGCGGACCCGCCGCTCCCGTCGTCCGTCTCCCGCTGGCCCCCCATGGGGCGGAACAGTCTCACACTCCCTCTATCGACCACCGGGCCGGCGCCGGATCACCACGGCACAGGTTCTGGGGGTGCGTGGCTCCGGGCTCACTGGGTAGGCCTGCCGTAACCCGTCCAAAGCCGAAGCATCCGGCACACCCACAAGGAGGCCTCCGTGGCCGCACCGGCTCGACTCACGCTCCCGGCCCAGTTCAAACCCGTGGCGGATCCGTCCGCCGAGACCGGCGCGGCGCCGCTGTGCGTCTTCAGCGCGGAGAGCGCGTGCGCGCAGGCGCCGCTGACCAGTGAGCCGCCGCTGCCCGACGCCGAGCCGCTGACCAGCGAACCCCCGCTCGCCGAGGCCGCCCCGCTGACCAGCGAGTCCGACCCCGTCCCGGACTCCTTCGCGCCGGGGCTGTAGATGGCCGCGGCGCCCGACGAGCCCCCCGGCACGCACCCCGCGGACCTCGCCCGGCTCGCCGAACTGCACGGGGTCGCCACCTCCTACCGCCCGGCCCCGGACCGTACCGTCCAGGTCCCCGCCTCCGCCGTGACCGCCGCCCTCGCCGCCCTCGGCGTCGACGCGGCCGGCCCCGACGCCGTACGCGCCGCCCTCACCGCCCGGGAACGCGAACTGCGCGAACGCCTGCTGCCGCCGACGGTGGTCCAGTGGGCCGGCGACGAGCCGCCCGCCCACCTCACCGCCCTGCCCGCCGGCACCCGACTGCGCGTGCGGACGGAGGACGGCGAGGACCTGGACCTGGACCCGGCGGGCGACCTGACGGGCGACCCGGCGGGCGACCTGACGGGCCGGGGGACCGCGGGGACGCTCGCGGATCTTCCCCCCGGCGTCCACCGGCTGACCGCAGCCGCCCCCGACGGGCGGACCGGCGAGGCGTGTCTCGTCGTCGCCCCCGACCGGCGGCCCGCCCCGCCCGGCCGCTCCCACGGCCTCCTCGTGCAGCTGTACTCCCTGCTCTCCCGCCGCTCCTGGGGCATGGGCGACCTCGCCGACCTCGCCGAGCTGGCCGGCTGGGCCGGACGCACCGCCGGCGCCGGGTTCGTCCAGGTCAACCCGCTGCACGCGGCCGTACCCGGCTCCCCCACCGACCCCTCCCCCTACCGCCCCTCCTCCCGCCGCTTCCCCGACCCCGTCCACCTGCGCGTCGAGGACGTCCCCGAGTTCGCCTACGTCGCCGACCGCGAACGGCTCGACGGGCTGCTGCGACGGGCGGAACGGCTGCGCGCCGCCGTCCTCGACAAGGGCGCCCTCATCGACCGGGACGCCGTGTGGGAACTGAAGCGGGAGGCCCTGGAACTGGTCCTGGCGGTCCCGCCGGGCCCCGGCCGGCAGGCCGCGTACGACGCCTTCCGCGCCGCCCACGGCCAGGCCCTCGACGACCACGCCACCTGGTACGCCCTCGCCGAACTCCACGGCCCCGACTGGCACCACTGGCCGGCCGGCCTGCGCGACCCCCGCTCGGCCGCCACCGCCCGCGCCCGCACCGAACTCGCCGACCGCGTCGACTTCCACGCCCGCCTCGCCTGGCTCGCCGACGGCCAGCTCCGGGCCGCCCAGCGCGCCGCCCGCGAGGCCGGCATGTCCGTCGGGATCGTGCACGACCTCGCCGTGGGCGTGCACCCCGCCGGCGCCGACGCCTGGGCCCAGCAGGACGTGTTCGCCGCCGGCATGTCCGTCGGCGCCCCACCGGACGCCTTCAACGCACGCGGCCAGGACTGGGGCCTGCCGCCCTGGCGCCCCGACCGGCTCGCCGCCCTCGGATACGCCCCCTACCGCGACCTCCTGCGCGCCCTCTTCCGCTACGCCGGCGCCCTGCGCATCGACCACGTCATGGGCCTGTTCCGGCTCTGGTGGGTCCCCCAGGGCAGCCCGCCCACCGAGGGCACCTACGTCCGCTACGACGCCGACGCCATGCTCGCGATCCTCGCCCTGGAGGCCACCCGCGCCGGGGCCGTCGTCATCGGCGAGGACCTCGGCACCGTCGAGCCCGGCGTACGCGAGGCGCTGCAGCGGCGCGGGGTGCTCGGCACCTCCGTGCTCTGGTTCGAACGCGACTGGGAGGGCGACGGCCGCCCGCTGCCGCCCGACCGCTGGCGCGCCGACTGCCTGGCCACCGCCACCACCCACGATCTGCCGCCCACCGCCGCCCGGCTCACCGGCGACCACGTCGACCTGCGCGACCGCCTCGGCCTGCTCACCCGCCCGGCGCCGGAGGAGCACGCCGAGGCCGCCGCCGACGCCGCCGAGTGGCTCGCCCTGCTCGGCAGCCTCGGTCTGCTGGACAGCCCGGCGGCCGGACCGCCCGGTTCCGACGAGGAGGAGGAGATCCGTGCCGTCCACCGCTTCCTGCTGCGCACCCCGGCCCGGCTGATCGGCGTCTGGCTCCCGGACGGCATCGGCGACCGCCGCCCGCAGAACCTGCCGGGCACGTGGGACCAGTACCCGAACTGGCGGCTGCCGATCGCCGACGCGGAGGGCCGGCCGGTGCCGCTGGAGGAACTGGTGGCCTCGCGGCGGCTGCGGGGGCTGCTCGGCGTGCTCCGGGAGTCCGGCCGCAGGTGACCGCCCCTACTGGCACCCCGGGCGCGCGCACTCGTCGGCCGTTCGCTAACTTTGGCACCGTGGACAAGAAGAACGCCCTGCGCGCCGGCGCCCTGGCCTCCGGTACGACGCTGATGATGCTGCTCATGTCGTCCCCCGCGCTCGCGGTGACCCGCGACGACGGCGACGACCCCGGCAAGGGCCTGAGCGTCATCGAGACGCTGGGCCTGTACGTGCTGGCTCCGCTGGTCCTGTTCGCGGTCATCGCGGGGCTGGTGATGGTCCTGGACAAGTCCAAGACGCGCGTGGTCAAGCCGGGCACGCAGAAGGCCAAGGCCTGAGCGTCCCCCTCCTCTCTCCCCGAGGGCGCCACCCGAACGCACACATGCGACGGGGCAGGCGCCCTCGGCGTTTCCGGCGACCGACACCGCGTGCGTGACGCCGGCCGTTCCCTCAGTCCGAGCAGCTGGGTGCCGTCAGGTAGCGCTGCACGGTGGGGGCCAGCCACGCCACGATCTCGCTGGGGTGCAGCGCCACGGCGGGCGGCAGGCGCAGTACGTAGCGGGTGAGCGCCAGGCCGAGCAGCTGGGCGGCGCACAGGGCGGCCCGGGTGGGCACCTGCTCGGGGTCGGGGCACACCTGGGCGGCCACCGGCAGCAACTGCTCCCGGAAGACGCCCTGCATGCGCTCGGCCCCGGCCTGGTTGGTCGCACCGACCCGGAGCACGGCCGTCAGCTCCTCGTTCTCCTCCCACAGGTCGAGGAAGTGGCTCACGAGCATCCGGCCGATGTCGTCCCGCGGGACCGGGCCCAGGTCGGGCAGCCGCAGATCGAGCGCGACGGCCGTGGCGAACAGTCCTTCCTTGGTGCCGAAGTAGCGCATCACCATCGACGGGTCGATCCGCGCGTCCTTGGCGATGGCGCGGATGGTGGCCCGCTCATAGCCGTCGGCGGCGAACCGCTCGCGGGCGGCGGCGAGGATCGCGGCGCGGGTGGCGTCGGAGCGGCGGGGTGGGGGCGCCGGCTGGTTCGTCTGGGGCTGGGCGCGCTTGCTGGCCGTCATACCAACGATCGTAGGCCAACGCACGTAGGCCAACAAGCGTTGACTCCGCACCGACGCGCGCTCTACGCTGCCAACGAGCGTTGACCAACGGTTGTTGGCCAACGAGTGTTGGCAAGTAGGCGTCGGCCGGACCCAGGAGGTCACCATGAGCGGCACCACGGGAAACAGCGGCACCACTGGAAGCAACGGCATCGCCGGCACCCCGGTCACGGCCCACCTCGTCATCGTCGGCTCCGGCCCCACCGGCCTGCTCCTCGCCGGCGACCTCGCTGCCGCCGGCCTCCCGGTCACCGTCCTCGAGAAGCGCCCCCACAAGATCAGCAACCTCTCCCGTGCCTTCGTCCTGCACGCCCGCACCCTCGAACAGCTCGACGGCCGCGGACTCGCCGACGAGCTGGAATCCATCGGCCGCCCCCTCGACCGGATCGGGCTCTTCGGCCGGCTCACCGTCGACCTCTCCGCCCTCCCCTCCCGCTACCGCCACCTCCTGGTCCTGCCGCAGTACGAGGCGGAGCGGGTGCTGGAGCGGCGGGCGGTGGAGGCGGGGGCCGAGTTCCGGTACGAGACCGAGGTGACCGGTCTCGCCCAGGACGCGGACGGCGTGACGGTCGAGGTCCGCGGGCCGGAGGGCCGGACGGAGCACCTGCGGGCCGCGTACGTCGTCGGCGCGGACGGTATGCGCAGTGCCGTACGGGAGGCGGTCGGCCTGCCCTTCCCGGGCCGGTCGGTGATCCGGTCCGTCGTGCTCGCCGACGTCCGGCTCGCCGAGCAGCCGCCGACGCTGCTCACGGCCAACGCGGCCGGCGACGCGTTCGCCTTCCTCGCGCCCTTCGGCGACGGCTACCACCGGGTGATCGGCTGGCACCGGGGCCGGAACGTCCCGGACAGCGCGCCGCTGGACCTCGCCGAGATCAAGGAGATCACCCGCCTCGCCCTCGGCCGGGACTTCGGGATGCATGACGCCCGCTGGATGTCCCGCTTCCACAGCGACGAGCGGCAGGTGCCGGCGTACCGGGTCGGGCGGGTCCTCCTCGCCGGGGACGCCGCGCACGTGCACAGCCCGGCCGGCGGCCAGGGCATGAACACCGGGCTGCAGGACGCGGCGAACCTGAGCTGGAAACTGGCCGCGGTGGCCGCCGGGCACGCGGACCCCGCGCTGCTCGACACCTACCACGCCGAACGGCACCCCGTCGGCAGGGCGGTGCTGCGCAGCAGCGGCGGGATCGTCCGCCTCGCCATGGCCAAGCGCCCCTGGACGCTGGCGGCACGCGCGGCGCTCACCGCGTTCCTCGACGCGGTCGGCCCGGCCCGGCGCAGGATGGCCGCCCAGATCACCGGCATCGGCTACCGCTACCCCGCGCCCCGCGGCGCCCACCCGCTCACCGGCGCCCGCGTCCCGGACGTCGCCCTCGCCGGCGGAGGGCGGCTGTACGAGGCGCTGCGCGGCGGCCGGTTCGTGCTGATCACGCCGGAGCCGTACGAGGCGGGGGACGGACGCGCGGACCGGCTGGCCGTGGCGCGGTGGGGGAGCGACCGTCGTACGACCGTCCTCGTCCGCCCCGACGGATACGCGGCCTGGGCCGCCGACGCGGCCGGCCCGGCCGAGACCGCGGCGGCCCTGGCCCGGCACCTGGGTCCGGCGGACCGACGTCCGCCCGTCCGTGGTGCGTCGGCTACTTGACCGTCGCGCGCAGCAGCTCCCGCAACAGGTCGGCCAGGTGGCCGGCCTGTTCGGCGTTCAGGGCGGACAGGGCGTCACTCTCCTCCGCGAGGCCCGCGCCGACCGCCTCGTCGATCAGCCGCAGCCCCTCGTCGGTGAGGGTCACCTGGAGGCCGCGGCGGTCGTGCGGGTCGGGGGAGCGGCGCAGCAGTCCGGCGCGCTCCAGCTTGTCGAGCCGGCCGGTCATCCCGCCGGTGGTGAGCATCAGGGTGGCCGACAGCTGGCGGGGCGAGAGGGTGTGGGGCTCGCCGGAGCGGCGCAGGGTGGCCAGGACGTCGAACTCGCCGCGGGAGATGCCGTAGGGCTTGTACGCGCTCTCCATCCGGTCGCCCATCGCGCGCGAGAGCCGGAAGATCCGGCCGAACACCTCCATCGCCCGCGTGTCCAGGTCGGGGCGCACCCGCGCCCACTGCTCGATGATCGCGTCGACGGGGTCCGCTGGCTGTTGCTCCATGCGGAGAGTATCGGGCCGATTCGGGTTGTCCGCAAGAAAGCCACTTGACGCTAAGTGGCTTAGCGGTAAGCTACTTAGCAGTGATCCAGTCGCGCCCCGCTACCGGAAGGGCCCCTCCCATGACCACCCGTCGCCCGGCCAGAACCGCCGCCGCCGTCATCGGCGTCACCGCCCTCGCCCCCGTCTCCTGGGGCACCACCTACGCCGTCACCACCGAGTTCCTGCCGCCCGACCGCCCCCTGTTCACGGCCCTGATGCGGGCCCTGCCCGCCGGTCTGTTGCTGCTCGCCCTCACCCGCGTGCTGCCGCGCGGCGCCTGGTGGGCCAAGGCGGCCGTGCTCGGGGCGCTGAACATCGGCGCCTTCTTCCCGCTGCTGTTCGTCGCGGCGTACCGGCTGCCCGGCGGGATGGCCGCCGTCGTCGGCTCGGCCGGGCCGCTGTTCGTCGTCGGGCTCTCCGCGTTCCTGCTCGGTCAGCGGCCGGCGCCGCGGACCCTGCTCACCGGGCTGGTGGCCGCGTTCGGCGTCAGCCTGGTCGTGCTGAAGGGGGCCGGCGCGCTCGACCTCGTCGGCGTCCTCGCGGCCGTCGCCTCCACCGTCTCCATGGCCGCCGGCACCGTGCTGACCAAGCGCTGGGGCCGCCCGGAGGGGGTCGGCCCGCTGGCGCTCACCGGCTGGCAGCTCACCGCGGGCGGCCTGCTCATCGCGCCGATCGCCCTGCTGGCCGAGGGTGCCCCGCCCGCCCTGGACGGCCGGGCCGTCGGCGGCTACCTCTACCTCGCCCTGGCCAACACGGCCGTCGCCTACTGGCTCTGGTTCCGCGGGATCGGCCGGCTCACGGCCACCCAGGCCGGCTTCCTCGGCCCGCTGTCCCCGCTGACCGCGGCGGTCGTCGGCTGGGCGGCCCTCGGCCAGGCCCTCACTCCCGTGCAGGTGGCGGGCATGGCGCTGGCGTTCGGGGCGACGCTGGCGGCGCAGCTCGGCGCCGGACGCACCTCATCGTTCAGCTCTCCTGAAAAGAACAGTCGAAAAGATTCGATGGACCTGACAGTTCCGGCGCTGCGACGGTAGGGGCACGGCACACCCACCACCGCTCACGGAAAGGCCCCTTGTGACCGCAGTCGCGCACCAGACCTCCACCACCGCCCCGGCACCCCGCAGCCCCTACCCCCTCCGCCCGCGCCAGGCCGCCGCCCCGCTCCTCGGGCTCGCCTGCGCCGCGCTCGCCACGGTCGTCTGGTCCGGCAGCTTCGTCACCGCACGCGGACTGCACGACAGCGTCCCGCCCGTCCAGCACGCCTTCTGGCGCTGGGTGATCGCGCTGCTCGCCGTCGCCCCCTTCGGCGCCCGGCAGGCATGGCGGCAACGGCACCTGCTGCGGCGCCACGCCCGGTACGTCCTCCTGGTCTCCCTGCTCGGTGTCGCCGGCTACAACACCCTCGTCAACCAGGCCGGCCTGACCACCCCGGCCGCCACCATGGGCATGATCATGGCCGCCTCGCCGGTGCTCATGGCGGTGTTCGAGCGGCTGGGCGGCGTACGGCTGGGCGCGCGGCGCACCGCCGGGCTGCTCCTGGCCTGCGCGGGCGTGGCGCTGCTCGTCGGCGGCGGCGCGGACCTCTCCGCCGGCGCCCTGTGGATGACGGCCGCCGCCTGCTGCTTCGCCGGCTACAGCGCGCTGCTGCGCCGCCGGCCGGACGGACTCGGCGGCACCGGCTTCCTGTTCACCACGTTCCTCGTCGGCACCGCCATGCTGCTGCCCGCGCAGGCCGCCAGCCTCGCCGTACAGGGCGGTTTCCGCCCCGCGCCCGGCACGGTCCTGCCGCTCCTCTACGTCGGCGTGGCCTCCTCGGCGCTCGCCTTCTTCGCCTGGAGCAAGGCCATCACCCTGATCGGCGCCACCCGCGCCGGCATCGTCTACTACCTCCAGCCGGTCTGCGTGGCCCTGCTCTCCTGGGCCGTGCTCGGCGAACACACCGGCCTGCCACAGTTGCTGTGCCTGGCGCTGATCCTGGCCGGGGTCGTGCTGGGCGCGGGCTCCCGCCGCTGACGCCGCGTGTACCGTGCGCGCATGGCCGAGTGGGATCTGAGGAAGCTGCGGATTCTGCGGACCCTGCGCGAGCGGGGCACGGTCACCGCGACCGCGGAGGCCCTGCACATGACCCCGTCCGCGGTCTCCCAGCAGCTCACCAACCTCGCCGCCCAGCTCGGCGTGCCCCTGCTGGAGGCCCAGGGCCGCCGGGTCCGGCTCACCGACGCGGCCCGGCTGGTGCTGGCCCACACGGAGCCGGTGTTCGAGCAGCTGGAGCGGGCGGACGCGGCGCTCGCGGCGTACGCGCACGGCGAGGCCGGCGAGGTCCGTGTCGGCGCCTTCCCGACCGCCGTGCCCGCCCTGGTCGTACCGGCCGTACGGGCCCTGCGCGCGACGCACCCTCGGGTGACCGTCCGCGTCCGGGAGGCGGAGGCCGCCGAGGCCTACGACCTGCTGGCCGCCGGTGACGTCGACCTCGCCCTCTCCCTCGCGGCGGAGGCCCCGAGCGCGGCCGACCCCCGCTTCACCCATGTCCCCCTGCTCGCCGACCCCCTGGACGTGGCCCTGCCCCAGGACCACCCCCTGGCCGCGGCCCCCGGTCTGACCCTCACCGACCTCGCCGCCGAGCCCTGGATCTTCGGCGGCAGCGGCCCCTGGTCGGACATCACCCGCCGCGCCTGCGAGGCGGCCGGCTTCAGCCCCCACCAGGCCCACTCGGCCACCGGCTGGACCGCGATCCTGGCCATGGTGGAGGCGGGAATGGGCGTCGCCCTGGTCCCGAGAACGGCGACCGGCCGACGCACGGGCGTGGCCCTGCGGGAACTGGGCCCGGACCGCCCGGTACGCCACGTGGTGGCAGCGGTCCGCAGGGGGGCGGGGGAGGCGCCGGCGGTGGCTCGGGTGCTTCAGGCGGTGCGGGACGCCGCCTCGTGAACTCGTACTGCACTTCGTGGAGGTGCCCTGCCGTGACCATGACGGTGGCTTCGACGGGGCGGTCGGCGTCGCTGTGGACCACGGGGGCGCCCGGTGTGATCCACCGGGCGCCCCCCACCGGCGTACTACTCGGCCGCCGCGTCCGCCGCCTGCGCCTTCAGTGCGCGTTCGACGCCCGAGCGGGACTCCGAGACCAGGCGGCGCAGGGCCGCGTTCGGCTCGGCCGTGGCCAGCCAGGTGTCCGTCTTGGCCAGGGTCTCCGCGGAGACCTGGACCGACGGGTACAGGCCGACGGCGATCTGCTGGGCGATCTCGTGCGAACGGGACTCCCAGACGCCCTTGACGACCTCGAAGTACCGGTCCGTGTACGGCGCGAGCAGCTCCCGCTGGTCGGTCTGCACGAAGCCGCCGATCACGGCCTCCTGCACGGCGTTGGGCAGCTTGTCGGAGTCGATGACCGAGGACCAGGCCTCCGCCTTCGCCTCCGGCGTCGGGCGGGCCGCGCGGGCGGTGGCCGCGTGGCGCTCGCCGGCCGCCGTCCGGTCCCGCTCGTACTCGCCCGCGATCTCCGTCTCGTCGTACCGGCCGACGGCCGCGAGCCGCTGGACGAACGCCCAGCGCAGCTCGGTGTCGACGGCCAGGCCCTCGATGGTCTGGGTGCCGTCGAGCAGGGCCTCCAGCAGGTCCAGCTGCTCCGGGGTGCGCGCGGTCGCCGCGAACGCCCGGGCCCAGGCCAGCTGGTGGTCGCTGCCCGCCGGGGCCGTGCGCAGGTGGGCCAGCGTGGCGTCGGTCCAGCGGGTCAGCAGGGACTCGCGGGCGGCCGGGTCGGCATACAGGTCGATGGCCAGCTTGACCTGGCGGTGCAGGGACTGCACCACGCCGATGTCGGACTCCTTGCCGATGCCGGACAGGACGAGGGAGAGGTAGTCGCGGGCGGCCAGCTCGGCGTCCCGCGTCATGTCCCAGGCCGACGCCCAGCACAGGGCGCGCGGCAGGGACGCCTCGAAGTCGCCGAGGTGCTCGGTGACGGTCTTCAGCGACTCCTCGTCCAGGCGGACCTTGGCGTAGGACAGGTCGTCGTCGTTGAGCAGGATCACCGCGGGGCGGCGCTTGCCGGCCAGCTGCGGTACGGCGGTCAGCTCGCCGTCGACGTCCAGCTCGACCCGCTCGGTGCGCACCAGCTTGCCGGAGTCGGAGAGGTCGTACAGGCCGATGGCGATGCGGTGCGGGCGCAGGATCGGCTCGCCCTTGGCGCCGGCGGGCAGGGCCGGGGCCTCCTGGCGCACCGCGAAGGAGGTGATGATCCCGTCCGCGTCGGTGGCGATCTCCGGGCGGAGGATGTTGATGCCGGCGGTCTCCAGCCACTTCTTCGACCAGGTCTTCAGGTCACGCCCCGAGGTCTCCTCCAGGGCGCCCAGCAGGTCGGACAGGCGCGTGTTGCCGAACGCGTGCCGCTTGAAGTACGCCTGCACGCCCTTGAAGAACTCGTCCTGGCCGACGTACGCGACGAGCTGCTTGAGCACGCTCGCGCCCTTGGCGTAGGTGATGCCGTCGAAGTTGACGAGCACGTCGTCCAGGTCGCGGATGTCCGCCATGATCGGGTGGGTCGAAGGGAGCTGGTCCTGGCGGTACGCCCACGTCTTCATGGAGTTGGCGAACGTGGTCCAGGAATGGGGCCACTTCGAGCCGGGCGCGTACGCCTGGCAGGCGATGGAGGTGTAGGTGGCGAACGACTCGTTCAGCCACAGGTCGTTCCACCACTCCATGGTGACCAGGTCGCCGAACCACATGTGGGCCAGCTCGTGCAGGATGGTCTCCGCCCGCACCTCGTACGCCGCGTCCGTCACCTTGGACCGGAAGACGTACTGGTCGCGGATGGTCACCGCGCCCGCGTTCTCCATGGCGCCCGCGTTGAACTCGGGCACGAAGAGCTGGTCGTACTTCGCGAAGGGGTAGGCGTAGTCGAACTTGTCCTGGAACCAGTCGAAGCCCTGCCGGGTGACCTCGAAGATGGCGTCCGAGTCGAGGAACTCGGCGAGGGACGGCCGGCAGTAGATGCCGAGCGGCACGGTCTGCCCGTCCTTCTCGTACACGCTGTGCACCGAGTGGTACGGGCCGACGATCAGCGCGGTGACGTACGTCGAGATCCGCGGGGTCGGCTCGAAGGCCCAGACGTTGTCCTTGGGCTCCGGGGTCGCCGAGTTGGAAATGACGGTCCAGCCCTCGGGCGCCTTCACGGTGAACTGGAAGGTGGCCTTCAGGTCGGGCTGCTCGAAGGAGGCGAAGACCCGGCGGGCGTCCGGCACCTCGAACTGGGTGTACAGGTACGCCTGCTCGTCCACCGGGTCGACGAAGCGGTGCAGGCCCTCACCGGTGTTGGTGTAGGCGCAGTCCGCGACGACCCGCAGGACGTTACGGCCCTCCAGCAGCCCCGGCAGGGCGATCCGCGAGTCCTGGAAGACCTCGGCGGGGTCCAGCTGGTCGCCGTTGAGCACCACCTCGTGCACGGCCGGCGCCACCAGGTCGATGAAGGACTCGGCGCCGCCGCGGGCCACGCCGAAGCGCACCGTGGTCACGGACCGGTAGGTACCGCCCTCCTGCGCGCCGGAGAGGTCGAGATCGATCTCGTACGAGTCAACGGTGAGCAGCTCGGCCCGCTGCTGCGCCTCTTCGCGAGTCAGGTTTGTGCCAGGCACGCGGTCATCTCCTCGTTATGTGTCGGTTGCGTCATCCTTCCATGCGATCCACCGGAAACGCGATGTCCGTATCCCGCCGGTGGGCACGTCGGCCGGGCGGGACGCTGACGGCATGACGACACACACCGCACGCCCCATCGCTCCCGCGGCCCTGAAGGAGCTGCGCACCGCCGACGACGCCGGCCGCCCCATGAGCCCGGTGACGGACGAGGAGGGCGGCGCCATGCTGCGCTGCTGTCTGCGCCGCAGCGCGCCCGGCGAGGAGATCGCCCTGGTCTCGTACGCGCCCCTGCGCCGCTGGGCGGCACGGACGGGCGCCGACCCGGGCGCCTACGACGAGCAGGGCCCGGTCTTCATCCACGCCGAGGAGTGCCCGGGCCCGGCCGGCGACGCGCTGCCCTTCACCGGCAACCACCGCGTCCTGCGCCGCTACTCGGCCGACGGCCGCATCCTCGGCGGTGCCCTGGTGACGGCCCCGGAGGACTTCGAACCGGCCCTCACCGACGCCCTCGGCGACCCGGAGGTGGCGCTGGTGCACGTCAGGGCCGTGGAGTACGGATGCTTCCTGTACGAGGTGCGCGGGGCCTAGGGCGGGAAAGGCCGAGGCCGGCCGGGCATGGAGCCCGGCCGGCCTGCGCGTGGCGGATATCGACGGCCCGTGGACCGCGATCAGCTCACCACGATCACCACGACACCACCACCGAAGCCGTTGCCGAAACCATTGCCGAAGAAGTTGTTCCGGAAGCCGAAGCCATTGCCGCCGCACCACCAGCCACCGCGGTCGAAGCAGCCGCGGTTGGTGGAGACCTGGTCCGGAGTCGCCGCCGAGGCCGTGCCTGCCGTGCTGATCGCGGCACCGCCGGCCAGGAGCACGCCGGCCACGGATACCGCGAAGAGACGCCTCACGCGTTGAGCTTTCATGTGGGCCTACCTTCCTTCCACGCCCTCGTCGGAGGTTTCCGGTACGGGGGCGATGGCCGCTACCGCGGTGCGAACGGGCACGGCGCGGTCGTAGGTGGTGCCGCGGGGGGGACGAGGAACACGGCCTGTGCCACATGGGCTGCCGGCCCCGACGGCCAGGGCACTCGCCGACGGCGGGCACACCGCCCGATCGCGGCCCTCCCCCAACACGCTAGCCGCCCGCCGGGGGCTCGGCATCTCGGACGGCCCGGGTGCCCGACCACGTCGAGCAGCACACGTCTCCACGGTCACCCCAGGCCGGGGAAGCCGCGGTCAGGGATCCTCGCGCACCGGCCGCACCCCCGCCAGCACCCGTGCGAACTCCCGTACCGTCCCCGTCTCCGCCTCCCGGTGCCAGACCAGGCCCAGGGCGGAGTCGGGGAGGCCCTCCACGGGGACGTAGGTGACGTCGGCGCGGGGGTGGCGGGTGGCCGTGGGGTGGCAGAGGAGGAGGGCGCCGCGGCCGGTGGCTGCCAGGGTGAGGGCCTCCTGGAGCGTGGTGGCCGTCGGGCCGGGGACGGTGCCGGGGGCGTGGGCGGCGCGCCAGTACGCGGGGGCGGGGGACGCGGCTCCGATCAGCGGGACGGTGCCGATCTCCGCCGCGTCGACCCTGTCCCGCCCGGCGAACGGATGGGCCCGGGAGACGGCCACCGTCTGGCGTTGGCGGGAGAAGACCGGGCCCAGCACCAGGTCCGGTTCGTCCATCGGCAGCAGCACCACCGCCGCGTCCACCGCACCCCGCCGTACCGCCCCGAACGGGTCCGCGAACGGGATCTCCACCAGGTCGACGCTGCGGGCGGAGTGAGCCGTCTCGAAGGCCGTGACCGCCTCCAGCAGGTGCGCGTCCGCCGTTCCCTGGAAGCCCAGCCGGAGGGGGCCCGTCCCGCCCCGGGCCACCGCCCGTGCGTCCGCCATGGCCGCGTGCAGGGCGTCGTACGCCGGGCGCAGCCGTTCCAGGAAGCGTTCGCCGAGCGGGGTCAGCTCCACCCGGCGGCTGGAGCGGTGCACGAGCCGGGCGCCGACCCGGCGTTCCAGCGCGGCCAGCAGCTGGCTCACCCGGGACTGCGAGACGAACAGCCGCTCCCCGGCCCGCCCGAAGTGCAGCTCCTCGGCGAGCGCCAGGAAGCACTCCAACTCCCGTATCTCCAGACCGGACACGCCCCGTTCCTCCGTCGCACACGCATCGATCACTCCCCCTCATGCAAGGGTGAGCGGTTCGGCGTTGTTCCCGGAGCGGGCCGGGCCAAGGCTGTCGGCATGGTCTCCACGCAGCTCGCCCCCACCCGGGGCGCCCGCACCCCCGCCCGTCCCTGGGCCGCCGTGCTCACCCTCGCCGCCGCCACCTTCGCCGTCGTCACCACCGAGATGCTCCCCGTCGGCCTGCTCCCGGCCCTCGCCCGCGACCTGCGCGTCTCCGCCGGTACCGCGGGCCTCGCGGTCACCCTGCCCGGGCTGGTCGCCGCGGCTGCCGCCCCGCTGCTGCCGGTGGCCGTGCGCCGCGCCGACCGGCGCACGGTGCTGTGCGCGCTGCTGCTCCTGCTGGCCGCCGCCAACCTGCTCACCGCGTACGCCCCGGCCTTCCCGGTGCTGCTCGCCGCCCGGCTGCTGGTCGGGGTGTGCATCGGCGGGGTGTGGGCGGTGGCCGCGGGGCTCGGCGCCAGGCTGCTGCCCGGGCCGTCCGCCGGGCGGGCCACCGCCGTCGTCTTCAGCGGCATCGCGGTCGCCTCGGTGCTCGGCGTCCCCGCGGGCACCCTCCTCGGCTCGGTCGCGGGACCGCGCTGGGCCTTCGCCGCGATGGCCGGCTGCGCACTCGCCGTCGCGGGCGCCCTGGCCGCCGTACTGCCGCCGCTGCCCGCCGGACGGCCCGTCCGCCTCGGCACCTTTCCCGGACTGCTGCGCCACCCGCCCGTCCGCCGCGCCCTGACCACCGTCGCCCTGCTGGTCACCGGCCACTTCGCCGCCTACACCTACGTCCGTCCCGTGCTGCAGCGGGCGCCCGGCAGCGGCGCGGCCCTGGTGAGCGCCCTGCTGCTCGGCTACGGCCTCGCGGGCGTCGCCGGGAACTTCGCGGGCGGCGCCCTCGCGGCCCGCGACCCGCGCCGCGCCCTGCGGCTGATCGCCGTGGGCCTCGGCGCCGTCGTCCTGCTGCTGATCCCCGCCGGCGGCTCGACGGCCCTGTCCGGGGCGCTGCTCGTGGCGTGGGGACTGGCCTACGGCGCGGTGTCCGTCACAGCCCAGAACGTCCTGTCGGCAGCCGCACCGCAGGCCCCGGAGGCGGCCTCCGCGCTGTTCGCCGGGGTGTTCAACACGGCCATCGCGCTCGGCGCCCTGACCGGCGGCCGGCTCGCGGACGGACCGGGCCCGACCGCCGTACTCGCCGTGGGCGCGGCGCTGGCCCTGGCGGCGGCGCTCGCGGCGGGGCCGGTGGCGGGGCGGCCGGGCTGAGGCCGGGCGGCGGGGCTGAGGCCGGGCGGCGGGCATGCGAAAGGGGCGGCCGGGAGCGGCCGCCCCTTCCCAGGACACGGGCTACTTGGCGGACAGCTCCGCCGCCACCAGCTCCGCGATCTGCACCGCGTTCAGCGCGGCGCCCTTGCGGAGGTTGTCGTTGGAGATGAACAGGGCGAGGCCGTGGTCCACGGTCTCGTCGCGCCGGATGCGGCCGACGTACGACGGGTCCTGGCCGGCCGCCTGCAGCGGGGTCGGGATGTCGGAGAGGACGACGCCCGGCGCCTTCGCCAGCAGCTCGGTGGCGCGCTCCGGGGACAGCGGGCGGGCGAAGCGGGCGTTCACCTGGAGGGAGTGACCGGAGAAGACCGGGACGCGCACACAGGTGCCGGAGACCTTCAGATCCGGGATCTCCAGGATCTTGCGGGACTCGTTGCGCAGCTTCTGCTCCTCGTCGGTCTCGTTCAGACCATCGTCGACGAGGTTGCCGGCGAAGGGCAGGACGTTGAAGGCGATGGGGCGCTTGTAGACGTTCGGCTCGGGGAAGTCGACCGCCGCGCCGTCGTGGGTGAGCCTGTCGGCCTCGGCGGCCACCTTCTGCACCTGGCCGTGCAGCTCGGCCACGCCCGCGAGACCCGAGCCGGACACCGCCTGGTAGGTGGCGACGACCAGCGCCTCCAGGCCGGCCTCCTCGTGCAGCGGCTTGAGGACCGGCATGGCGGCCATCGTGGTGCAGTTCGGGTTGGCGATGATGCCCTTGGGCCGGTCGGCGATCGCGTGCGGGTTCACCTCGGAGACCACCAGCGGGACCTCGGGGTCCTTGCGCCAGGCCGAGGAGTTGTCGATCACGACGGCGCCCTGGGAGGCCACCTTCTCGGCCAGCGCCTTGGAGGTCGCGCCGCCCGCGGAGAAGATCACGATGTCGAGGCCGGAGTAGTCGGCGGTCGCCGCGTCCTCCACCGTCACGCCGTCCAGCACGGTCCCGGCCGAGCGGGCCGAGGCGAACAGGCGCAGCTGGGTGACCGGGAAGTTCCGCTCCACGAGGATCCTGCGCATGACCGTGCCGACCTGACCGGTGGCTCCGACGATTCCGACCCTCACAGCGACTCCCTCTATGTGTCTCTTGCCTGACCGGGGCGTTTCCATCATGCGGCCGACCCCGGTCCACCTGTCCAATTCTTTGCCCCGGGTGCCCGAGGAATGGGACACGGTCACCGGGCGGATGGTTCCACACGTCCGCCGGGCACCCCGCTGAGCTGCAGGAATTCCCTCCGCGGCGGGCCCGCGCCGGAAGCTGTGCTGTCCCGCCCCTGCCCGCACGGGCCGCGGCCATACGGAGGTGTGACGTACGCCTCTGCGGCCGGCATCGGCGGACCGAACGTTTCGGCCCGCTGCCGCGTCGTAGGGGCAAACGCGTGAGGGGGTGGCCTGTGCTGCGCGGAAAGGCGCGCCGGGAGCAGGGGGCGTACGCCTCCGGTACGGAGGACCGGGACCGGACCGGCGACGACCCGCTGGACGCGGTCCAGGAACGCCGGGTGCGGGCGGTGCTCGCGCTCGGCGGGGTACCGCAGTCGGACCTGCCGGACGGGGTGCAGCAGGTCCGGCTGCGGCTGCTGGAGCGGGCCGCGAGCGGGCGCGAGGCGCCGCGGGACGTGTCGGCGTGGGCGGCGGTGGTCGCCTCCAACCTGGCCATGGACTGGCACCGGGCCAAGCGGCGCCAGGAACGGCTCGGGGAGCGGCTGGCCGCGCTGCGCGAACCCGCGCACCCCTCCGGCGAGGAGACCAGCCTGCTGTCCCTCGCCGTCGCCCGGGGCCTGGACGAGTTGCCGGCCGCCCAGCGGCAGGTGGTCGTGCTGCGCTTCTTCGCCGACCTGCCGGTGCGGGACATCGCCGAGGAGCTGGGCATCCCGGAGGGCACGGTCAAGAGCAGGCTGCACACGGCGGTCCGCGCGCTGCGCGACCGGCTGCACGAGGACGAGGTGGTGTGACATGACCGCCGAACACGAGGGCGCGCGGGGCGCCGGGAGCGCCGGGGAGCACGGGGACTACGGGGACTACGGGGACTACGGGGAGTACGACGGTATGGACGCCCTGATGGCCGCGATCACCGGTGACCCGTTGCCGGAGGAGGCCCGCCGGGACCCCGCCCTCCGCGCCGAACACCGGGCGGCCGAGGCCGACGTGAAGGAGCTGCGGGACCAACTGGCCTGGCTGGCGGAGGCGCTGACGGGGGAGGAGGCGGGGGAGCAGACGGCCGGTGACGCGGTGAGCGGGGAAGCGGTGACCGGGGGAGGGGGGTCCTCGGAGGACGACGTGGTGCCTGCCGTGCCCGCCGCCCGCCGCCCCCGCAGCCGTACCCGGCCCGCCGGACCGGAGCGGCCGGCCCGGCCCCCGCGGCCCGGCCGCCCCTCAGGGCCCCGCCGGGCCCTGCGGATCGCGCTCGGCTCGCTCGCCGGTGCCGCGGCCTTCTCCCTGGTCCTGGGCTTCGGCTGGGTGCTGACGCACGCCGCCGGCGGCGCGGACGACAACGGGGGCTCGTCGGCCAAGAGCGCCGCGGGGGCCGCGACCCCGGATGCCGAGGCGGGCGTGCGGCCGGCCGACCCGGAACGCGAACTGGCCTGTTCCCGGCTGGTCGTGGAGGGCACCGTGGCGCGGGTGGAGCCGCGGCGGGACTCCGCCGCGAGCCGGGTCACGCTTACCGTGACCCGCTCCTACAAGCCCGCGCACGGCCCGGCCGACGTCGGCTTCCTGCTCGACGCGGGCACCCGGCCGGCGCCGCGTGAGGGACAGCACGTGCTGGTCCGGGTCGGTCAGGGCGACCGGTACGCGAGTCTGTGGGCCGTGGGCGACAGCCGCGTGGCCGCCGAGCGCGCCTGGATCACCGAGGCCCTGCCCGGGGCCCGGAACCTGCCCTGCCCCTCCGACGGCGCGTCCTGAGCCGGGAAAGGGCCCGTCCGCACCGAACGTTTCACGCTGCCCCCGCGTCTCAGGACCGACCCGGCGCACAGGAACGCCCACAGGGGCGCCGGACACCGATGACCGACCGTGAAGGGGACACCATGACGACGTTACGGCGGAAGACCGAGCCCGCGGAGCGGGGCGCCCCGCGCCGGCGCCGGCGGCTTGTCGTCGCCCTGGCCGCGGTGCTGGTGCTCGGCGCGGCCGCGGGCACGGTGTACGCCCTGTCCGGGCAGGGGGACGCGGACGTCGGCTCCGGCGAGGCGGGCAGCCTGAGCGCCGAGGGGCTGGTGGCCTGCGCCTCGGCCGTCGCCGAGGGCCGGGTGGCCCAGGCCGGGCCGGCCGGGACGGGATCCGGGTTCCGGGTCGTCCTGCGCGTCGACCGCGCGTACAAGCCGGCCGGCGACGACACGCGCCGGCTGGAGTTCGTCACACCGGAACCGGACGCCGAGGGGTACTACCGGGTGGGCGCCCGGATGCTGGTGCTCGTGCCCTCCCGGGAGGGCGAGGCACCGTCGGCCTACCGGGACGGGGACGCCCCGCCGGAGGGAGCGGGCGACGCGCTGGAATGGGCGCGCGCCTGGGTGAAAAAGGCGATTCCGGAGTCCGCGCGGATGAAATGCACCGAAAACGAGGCTGTTGGCTGAGCTGTCCGCAGAATTCGGATCGGTTTATTCCGCTTGGCCGGATACTTACTTGCCGTTGACTGGATTATTACTGTCGCGGCCTGATCCGTCTCGGCCATGATCCCTGGGCCGGTAAAAATTCAACCAGCTCGGGGGTACGGTGAAATCTGTCCGAAGAAAAACCGCCGCCGTTTGCGTCTCGGCCGTGGTGATGTCGCTTTCTTTCACGGCCGCCACGCCCGCTTCCGCGCATTTCCTGGGGAATGACTCCGTCGACGACCGGGAAATCCGCTGGGAGGACTCGACCCGGTACGACGACGCGCGGAAGCACGCCATCAACGCCTGGGACAACAGCTCGCTCAACCGGATCAACATCGCGCCGGACGCCTGGAACACCATCGCCGACCTGGAGTGGCGCGACTCCAACCGCTCCGACGTCACCTGGGACGGGCTCTGGAAGGGCCGCACCGGAGCGGACGCCATCTACCTGAACGTGCACTACCTCAAGAACTACGGGACGACGAAGCGCCGGGGCGTCGCCACCCACGAGCTGGGCCACGCCCTCGGCCTGGCGCACAGCTACCGCGGCCAGATCATGGTCAACAACACCCCCGACCGGGGTTCGCTGACCACGCCGCAGTCGCACGACAAGGCCGACTACCACGCGCTCTGGGGGTAAGCAGAATGGTATCGATCGGTTCCGCGTCCCGGTTGCGCAAGAGTGCCGTTTTCACGGCCGCCGGCCTGGCGGTGGCCGCCGTGGCCGCCTGGGGCGGTGCCCAGGCATTCGCCGACGACCGTCCTGAATTCAGTGTGCAGTATATGCACGCCAGTACCGTTGGGGATTTCAGCGAGGACGAAAAGCTCGTCGGTTTCGCCGATTTCGTGTTCCACGGCACGGTCGTGTCCAAGAAGGGCACGACGGAAATCGACGGCGTCCCCGAGACCCAGTGGGCCGTGAAGGTCAACGAGGTCTACGAAGGCACGCTGCAGGCCGGTTCGACCACGGTGGTGAACCAGACCGGCGGCTACGACGCCGACACCAACAGCCTCATGCTGATGGAGGGCGACCTGCCCCTGGAGCCCGGCGAGAGCTACGTCTTCTCCACCCACAGCATGAACGACCGCTCCTGGTTCACCATGGTGCCGGTCTACGGCGCGCAGCCCGTCGGCAGCACCACACTGCCGTTCCCGACGGCGGAGGACATGGACGGCGACGGGCGGTCGACGGTCGCCGACCACTGGAAGCAGATGGTGCGCGACCAGGTCCAGCCCGACGTCGGCGCCGGCGAGGGACCGGAGCCGACGGACGAGCCGACCGAGCAGCCGTCCGACGTCCCGACCGGCTCCCCGGAGCCCACGGACCCGGCCGAGTGACACGCAGAGGGGCGGGGGGGGGCCCCGGCCGCCCCCCCCCCCCCGGCGGGGGCGCCCCGCCGGGTGCCGGGCCCGCCCCTGCGTCATGTCCGCGAGCGGCCGGGTCCGCGGGTGCCGGCGCTCAGTCGAACCCGCCGCCACCGCCGCATCCGCCCCCGTAGTCGTGCCCGCCGTGGTCGTGCCCGCCGTGCGTACCGCCCCCGTGGCTGTGGCCATGGTCGTCGCCGTCGCCGTCCCAGCCGGTCAGGTCCTCGTAGTCGTAGAGGCGGCGCAGGTCGTTGCCCCGGCCGAACGGGAAGCGGCCCTCGTCCGCGAGCGCGCCCCGGCCGGTGAGCCCGGCCTCGCGGGCGAAACGCGGCACGAGAGCGGTCAGGGCCCGCTCGCCGTACAGCGCGACGGCGAGCAGCACCTCCTCCTCCGGCAGCCCGTCGGGCGCCTCGGGGAGCGGGCGGCGCTCCCGCAGCTGTGCCAGCGCGCGGCGGGCGGCGCGGGTGCGGCCGGGCGGCAGCGAGCGCAGCAGCCCCTGCGCCGCGAGTTCGGCCCGCAGCCGGGCCAGGGCCCGGCGCACCACCGCGCGGGCGGGCAGCTCCCACGGTCCGGCGGGCCGGTAGAGGCCGGTACGGACCGCCTTCTCCAGCGGGTTCCGGAAGGGCTCGGCACTGCCCGCGACGGTCTTGCGCAGCGTGCCCGGCCGGCCCGCCTCGACCGCGCCGCGCAGATGCAGTCCGAGCACGGCGACGGTCACGGCGGCGCGGTCGCCCCCGCGCAGCAGGGCGACCGCGCACGGATCCCGCGGAATCGATGTCGTACGGCCCATGAGACACACCCCCCGGTGCCGGGCCCGCCGCCCCGTGCCGACGGGCCCCGTGTGCCGTTGGTGT
This sequence comes from Streptomyces sp. NPDC046727, assembly GCF_040645635.1. Taxonomy (NCBI): domain Bacteria; kingdom Bacillati; phylum Actinomycetota; class Actinomycetes; order Kitasatosporales; family Streptomycetaceae; genus Streptomyces; species Streptomyces sp. NPDC046727. Next base: position 119,995 of record NZ_JBEYYR010000011.1, on the reverse strand, counting down.
GCCCGCACCCCGGGGCCGTTGAAGCGTCGTCCGCGCTGTTCAGAGGTTGATTTGAGGGTTGCGTAGCCCGGCTACGGCCGCTGTCGTACGCGGCGCCGCTACACCTCGTGCTCGGACAGCCCGGGCCAGTCGTCCGGGCCGCCGCCCTGCCATTCGATCAGATCGCTCTCCTCCACCTCGATCCGGTCCAGATCGGCCAGCCGCAGGATCTCCACGACGTCGTCCAGATGCGAGGCGAGCCCCAGCGTCACCTCTCCCTCGGTGACCCGCCGGGAGCCGTCCAGGGCCGGGGCATGGACCACGATGTGCGGGTAGTGCGTCGGATTGCCCATGGCATCAGCGTCCTGCGGAAGCGGCCGGTGCGCACCCCGGAGCCGGTACACAAGCAAAGCGCCCCCTGGACAGGGGGCGCTTGGTAGCCGTCCGACGGCGCGAGGCTGGGCGCGACAGGTCGTTCGCGCCGCCGGACGGGGCGGGTGGCCCCCGCGAAGGGGGCTGGGTGGGACCGCGGCGGCCGCGACGGAGCCGGGCGCCCTTCCCTCTGGTCGAGAAGGGGGCCGGGATCCTTCACCACCGCACTGGCTCGCGTACCGCCGCGGTCCTCGCCCTGCCCGCGCCCTGTGCCGACGGCCACCCCTCATCCGGGCCGCCGGGCGTGCTGCGCGGGCCGCGTGCGGAGATCATGACCTCCCGTCAGATCCCGTACGCTGCTTGTGGATTCCTGGAGCTCAGTCCTCGCGCAGGGCGCGGACCGCCTCCTCCACGCGCTTGCCGTACTCGGGGTCGGCGGCGTGGAAGTGGGCCAGGTTCTTCTCGATCACGTCGTCGCGGGAGACCTGCGAGAGGCCGCCGGCGATGTTCGCGACCAGGCGGGACTTCTCCTCCTCGGACATCAGCCGGTACAGCTCGCCGGCCTGGAAGAAGTCGTCGTCCTTGGTGTGCAGCGGGGCCTCGTGGGTGCCCGTGTGGCCGGACACCGCCAGGGGGGCCGACAGCGGGCGGCCGGTCTCGGCCGGGCCGTCGTACGAGTTCGGCTCGTAGTTCTTGGCGCCGCGGCCCTGGCCGTTGACCGCCATGAAGCCGTCGCGGCCGTAGTTCTGGGCGCCGCCCGCGACCGCCTTCGGGGCGTTCACGGCGAGCAGGGTGTGGTTGACGCCCAGGCGGTAGCGGTGCGCGTCGGCGTAGGCGAACAGCCGGCCCTGGAGCATCTTGTCCGGGGACGGGCCGATGCCGGGCACGAAGTTGTTCGGGGAGAACGCGGCCTGCTCGACCTCGGCGAAGACGTTGTCCGGGTTGCGGTCGAGGACCAGGCGGCCCACGCGCTGCAGCGGGTAGTCCTTGTGCGGCCACACCTTGGTCAGGTCGAACGGGTTGAAGCGGTAGTCCGCCGCCTCGGCCGCCGGCATGATCTGGACGTACAGCGTCCAGGACGGGTGCACCCCGCGCTCGATGGCCTGGAGCAGGTCCGTCTGGTGCGAGTTGGGGTCCTTGCCGGCCAGCTCGGCGCCCTGCTCGGCGGACAGGCAGCGGATGCCCTGGTTCGTCTTGAAGTGGTACTTGACGAAGAAGGCATCGCCGTCGGCATTCGTCCACTGGTAGGTGTGCGAGCCGTAGCCGTTCATGTGGCGGTACGACGCCGGGATGCCGCGGTCGCCCATCAGCCAGGTCACCTGGTGCGTGGCCTCGGGGGCGTGCGCCCAGAAGTCCCAGACGTTGTCCGGCTCCTGCTTGCCGGTGAACGGGTCCCGCTTCTGCGAGTGGATGAAGTCGGGGAACTTGATCGGGTCCTTGATGAAGAACACCGGGGTGTTGTTGCCGACGAGGTCGTAGTTGCCCTCCTCGGTGTAGAACTTCACCGCGAAGCCGCGCGGGTCACGGACCGCGTCGGCGCCGCCGAGGGAGTCGGCGACCGTCGAGAAGCGCAGGAAGACCTCGGTGCGCTTGCCGATCTCGCTGAGGAAGTCGGCGTGGGTGTAGCCGGTGACGTCGTCCGTCACCTCGAAGTGGCCGTAGGCGCCGGAGCCACGGGCGTGCACCACGCGCTCCGGGATCCGCTCGCGGTTGAAGCGCGCGAGCTTCTCCAGGAGGTGCTGGTCCTGGATCAGGAGCGGGCCTCCGACGCCGGCGGAGGCTGAGTTCTGGTTGTCGGCGACCGGGGCGCCGGACTCTGTCGTGAGCACGCGCTTCGACATCGTGGACCTTCCGTGCGGGATTCAGCGGAAACCTGTTTCCGCTTTGTGGAGCCTAGAAGTGGGGCGATCTGAGCGTCAACAGTTTGTTGAAGTAGATTCCGGGCCGCGGCGCCGCCTGGGCGCGACAGGACAGGTGTCAGCGGCGCCGCGGCCCGGAAGTCGGGGAGGGCTGTCAGACCTGGGCGCCGGACAGGCGCTCCACGGCCCGCAGCAGGGCCGAGTGGTCCAGGCCGCCGTCGCCCTGGGCGCGCAGCGACGCCACCAGCTGGGCGACCACGGCGCCGACCGGCAGGGCCGCGCCGACGTTGCGGGCGGCGTCGGTGACGATGCCCATGTCCTTGTGGTGCAGGTCGATGCGGAAGCCCGGCTTGAAGTCGCGGTTCAGGAAGTTGTCCTTCTTCCGCGTGAGCACCGTGGAGCCGGCGAGACCGCCGTTGAGGACGTCCAGCGCGGCCGTCAGGTCCACGCCCGACTTCTCCAGGAAGACCACGGCCTCGGCGCACGCCTGGATGTTCACCGCGACGATCAGCTGGTTGGCGGCCTTCACGGTCTGGCCCGAGCCGTGCGGACCGCACAGCACGATGGTCTTGCCGAGGGCGTCGAAGATCGGCTTCGCCTGGTCGAAGTCGGCCCGCTCGCCGCCGACCATGATCGACAGTACGGCCTCGATGGCGCCGGCCTCACCGCCGGAGACGGGGGCGTCCAGGACGCGGATGCCCTTGTCCTTGGCGGCCTTGGCCAGGTCGACCGAGGTCTGCGGGGTGATCGAGGACATGTCGATCAGCAGGGCGCCGGACCTCGCGTTCTCGAGGATGCCGTCGGGGCCGTAGGAGATGGCCTCGACCTGCGGGGACGCGGGCACCATGGTGATCACCACGTCGGCGTCGCGGACGGCCTCGGCGATCGAGCCGGCCGCGGTGCCGCCGGCGGCGGCCAGCCGGTCCAGCTTGTCCTGCTCCAGGGTGAAGCCGGTGACCTGGTAGCCCGCCTTGATCAGGTTCTCGGACATGGGGGAGCCCATGATGCCGAGGCCGATCCACGCGATCTTGGGAAGGGTGCTGCTCATGAAAAGGTGCCTTTCGGTACGGGGGTCAGCGGGACAGCCAGTCGAAGGCCTCGGCGCTCGGGCGGTCGCCCGGCTTGTACTCGAGGCCGACCCAGCCGTCGTAGCCCGCCTTCTTCAGCTGGTCGAGGAGGTCTTCGAGGGGCAGCGCGCCCGTGCCCGGCGCACCGCGCCCCGGGTTGTCGGCGATCTGTACGTGGCCGGTCTTCGCCGCGTACTCCTCGATCACCGACGGCAGGTCCTCGCCGTTCATGGACAGGTGGTAGAGGTCCATGAGGAAGCGTGCGTTGCCGAGGCCGGTCGCCTGGTTCACCTTGTCGACGATCCCGACGGCGGCCGGGGCGCTCACCAGCGGGTACAGCGGCGACTCGGGCTTGTTCAGCGCCTCGATCAGCAGCACCGCACCGATGCGGTCGGCGGCCCGCGCCGCGAGCACCAGGTTCTCCAGGGCGAGCGCGTCCTGCTCGGCCGGGTCCACGCCCTCGACGCGGTTGCCGTAGAGGGCGTTGAGCGCCGTGCAGCCGAGGGACTGCGCGAAGTCGGCGGCCACGTCGATGTTGGCGCGGAACTTCTCCGACTCCTCGCCCGGGACCGACAGGGCGCCGCGGTCCGGGCCCGGCAGCTGTCCGGCGTAGAAGTTCAGCCCGGTGAGCTGTACGCCCGCGTCCTCGATCGCCTTCTTCAGGGCGTCCAGCTCGGACCGGGGCGGGGTGGGGGAGTCGATCCAGGGCCACCACAGCTCGACCGCGGAGAAGCCCGCCGCGGCGGCGGCCGCGGGGCGCTCCAGGAGCGGGAGTTCCGTGAAGAGGATCGACAGGTTGACGTTGAAGCGCTGCTCTGCGAATCCCATGTGGACCGGCGCTCCCTTCCGTGTCGAGCAATTCCGTATAGCGGAAGTTTGTTTCTGCGTAATGGAAGATTGCCGCCGTGTGTCGCCGCTTGTCAAGGGGGGCAGGTCGCCGGACGCCCGAAAAGCCCTGCCGGGCGTTAGGTTGAGCGCGTGCGATTGAGAGTGGAGTTCACGACCGAACCCTTCGACCTGGACGAGGCGCCCGCGCACGCCCTGGTGGCGCGGGAGGTCATCGAGACGGCCGAGCTGGACGCCGTCGACGTCGGACCCTTCGGCAACACGGCCGAGGGCGGCGCCGACCGCGTGCTCACCGCGGTGGACGCGCTGCTGCGCAAGACGCTGGAGGCCGGTGCCACCCGGGTCTCGCTCCAGGTCAACGTGATCGACGACGGGATCGGGGAGGGCGGTAGGTGACCGGGGACGAGCCCTTCATCACGGCCGTGAAGCCGCTGGTCGACGCCATGGGCGGCAGGCTGCTCCCGCCCGACGAGGCCGGCCCCGAGGACGTCGTCCTCGCCTGGGAGGGCGTCGACGTGGTCGCCGTACGCCTGCCCCAGCTCGCCGACTCGCTGGACCACATCCTCGCCGCCATGGAGCGCAGGCGGGGCCGGCCGCTGGCGGACCTGGACCGCAAGGCCAAGCAGGAGATCGTGCGCACACTGGAGGCGCGGGGCGCCTTCGCCGTGCGGCACGGCGTGGAGACCGTGGCGAGCGCGCTCGGCGTCAGCCGCTTCACGGTCTACAACTACCTCAACCGGGAGAAGGGCTCCTGACCGGGCCGGAAGCGGGGGCCGTCGTACCGCCCGGGCCGGGCCCGGCTTGTTACGCGGAATTTTCAACAAAGTGTTGACGGGATGTTTCCGAGGGCGTTAGCTATCGGCAGCCCGTTCAGCACGACGGCCCATCGCGGCCACGGAGGCTCCCGTGACTTCGACTTCCACGCCCCCGGGCCTGGCCCGGTTCAACGACCTGGACGAGCCCGCGGCCCGCGCGGCCCTCCACGAGGCGTGCGCCTCCACCGAGTGGGCCCGGCGACTGCTCGCCGCCCGCCCCTACGCCACACCGGAGGACCTCTACACCGCCAGCGACGCCGCCATGGCCGAGCTGACCACCGCGGACCTCGAGGAGGCGATGGCCGGGCACCCGCCGATCGGGCGGCCCAAGCCCGGCGACCCGACCTCCGCCCGCGAACAGCGCGGCATGGCCGGCGCCTCCGACGCACTCAGGACGGAGATGCTCGAACTGAACCTGGCCTACCAGGAGAAGTTCGGCCATGTCTTCCTCATCTGCGCCACCGGCCGGACCGGCGAGCAGATGCGGGACGCGGTCAAGGAGCGGATCGGCAACGCGCCGGAGCAGGAGCGGGAGATCGTCCGCACCGAGCTGGGCAAGATCAACCGCATCCGACTGGCCCGACTCGTCGAAGAGGACGCCTGACACCATGAGCACCAGCACCACCGCCTCCGTGTCCACGCACATCCTGGACACCTCGATCGGCCGCCCCGCCGAGGGCGTCGCCATCCAGCTCTCGGCCAGGAGCGGCCGCGACGCGGACTGGCAGGCGCTCGGCAGCTCGGCGACCGACTCCGACGGCCGGTGCAAGGACCTTCCGGACCTGCCGGAAGGGACGACACACGTACGGCTCGACTTCGCGGTGGAGCCGTATTTCGAGAAGAAGCAAGCCGATGCGCAGCAGGACGCCCCCGCGAATCGGGACAGCGGTGCCGTGTTCTTCCCCGAGGTGGCGATCACCTTCGCCGTGAAGCCCGGGGAGCACTACCACGTACCGCTGCTGCTCAACCCGTTCGGCTACTCCGTTTACCGAGGGAGCTAGCTAATGCCGACCATCCTGGGACAGAACCAGTACGGCAAGGCCGAGAACCGAGTCGTCAAGATCACGCGGGACGGCGCCACCCACCACATCAAGGACCTCAACGTATCGGTCGCGCTGAGCGGCGACATGGACGAGGTCCACTACTCCGGCTCCAACGCCAACGTCCTGCCGACCGACACCACCAAGAACACGGTGTTCGCGTTCGCCAAGGAGTACGGCATCGAGTCCGCCGAGCAGTTCGGCATCCACCTCGCCCGGCACTTCGTGACCTCGCAGGAGCCGATCAAGACCGCGCGGATCCGCATCGAGGAGTACGCCTGGGAGCGGATCGCGACCTCCGACGCCAACTCCAAGTTCATCGGCGCCGACGAGGTCAAGCACTCCTTCGTCCGCAAGGGCCAGGAGGTCCGCGTCACCCAGATCACCTACGACGGCTCGTCGTGGGAGGTCATCTCGGGGCTCAAGGACCTGGTCGTGATGAACTCGACCAACTCCGAGTTCTGGGGCTACGTCAAGGACAAGTACACGACCCTCCAGGAGGCGTACGACCGCATCCTGGCCACCCAGGTCTCCGGCCGCTGGCGGTTCAACTGGACCGACGACGAGCAGAAGATGCCCAACTGGGAGAAGTCCTACGAGCAGACCAAGAAGCACATGCTCCAGGCCTTCGCCGAGACGTACTCCCTCTCGCTGCAGCAGACGCTGTACCAGATGGGCGCGCGGATCATCAACAACCGCAGCGAGATCGACGAGGTCCGCTTCTCGCTGCCGAACAAGCACCACTTCCTGGTGGACCTGGAGCCGTTCGGACTGAAGAACGACAACGAGGTCTACTTCGCCGCCGACCGCCCCTACGGCCTCATCGAGGCCACCATCCTGCGGGACGGCTGTGAGGCCCGTATCCCGGTCGACATGACCAACCTCTGACGCGGGACGCGCGCCCCCGGCCCCGCCACCCGGGCCGGGGGTCCGCGACACCGGAGGGAACGAAATGGCACAGCCTGCGAAGGGGCCCGCCACAGCCCCGTGTTCCACCCCGCCGGCGCACACCGAGGACGCCGTCACGTCCGTGCACCCGGTGGACGAGAAGCTCCACTTCTCGCGGCTCGTCCCCGCCGCGCTCCAGCACATCGCCGCGATGTACGCGGGCGTTGTCACTCCTCCGCTCATCATCGGCCAGGCCTGCGGACTCGACATCGCGGCCCGCACCCGGCTCATCGCCGCGAGCCTGCTCATCGCCGGCGTCGCGACCATCCTCCAGACCATCGGCGTCAAAGGCCTCGTCGGCAACCGGCTGCCCTTCGTCAACGCCGCCTCCTCCGCAGGCATCGCCCCGATCCTCGCGATCGCCGAGACCAACGGAAAGGGCCACCAACTCCCCGCGATCTACGGCGCGGTGATGGTCGCCGGCGCCTTCTGCCTGGCGCTCGGCCCGTTCTTCGGCCGGCTGCTGCGCTTCTTCCCGCCCCTGGTCACCGGTGTGGTCATCACCCTGATCGGTGTCACGCTGATGCCCGTTCCGGTGACCTGGGCCCAGGGCGGCGACAGGACCGCCGCCGACTTCGGCGCCATGCGGCACCTCGCGCTCGCCGGGTTCACCCTCGCCGTCATCCTGCTGGTCCAGCGCTTCGGCAAGGGCTTCGTCAAGCAGGTCGCCCTGCTGTTCGGGCTGCTCATCGGCACCCTGGCCGCGATCCCCTTCGGCATGGCCGACTTCAGCGGACTCAAGTCCGCGCCCGTCGCCGCGCTGCCCACCCCGTTCGCCTTCGGCACCCCCGAGTTCCAGCCCGCGGCCATCCTCTCCCTGTGCATCGTGATGCTGGTGCTGATGACCGAGTCGAGCGCCGGCATGCTCGCCCTCGGCGAGATCTGCGACCGCCGCGCCGACGGCAGGACCATCACCCGCGGCCTGCGCACCGACGGCATCGCCACCCTGCTCGGCCCCGTCTTCGGCGGCTTCCCCACCTCCGCCTTCGCCCAGAACGTCGGCGTCGTCTCCCTCACCCGGGTGCGCAGCCGGTACGTCGTCGCCGTCGCCGGCGGCAGCCTGCTGGTCCTGGGCGCCTTCCCGGTGCTCGGCGCGGTCGTCTCCCTGGTCCCCATGCCGGTCCTCGGCGGCGCGGGCATCGTCCTCTTCGGCTCGATCGCCGTCAGCGGCATCCGTACGCTGTCGGAGGCGGGCCTGGACGACAGCTCGAACATCATCCTGGTCGCCGTGGCCCTCGGCGCCGGCATCATCCCGCTGGCCGCGCCGACCTTCTACGCCGGCTTCCCGGCCTGGGCGCAGACCGTGCTCGGCTCCGGCATCAGCGCGGGCGCGCTCGCCGCCGTCCTGCTGAACCTGTTCTTCCATCACCTCGGCACCCGGAGCCGCAGGCCGGCTCCGGCACTCAAATCCTCCTAGGGTCCTGCCGTGCCCTCCCCGTGGACACTCCCCCGAGCCCCTGTCCACGGGCCCGCCACTGAAAGACAAGGAAGCACCATGGCACCTTCGGCAGCCCAGCGCATCGTCATCGAGAACTGCGCGATCGCGACCGTGGATGCCGGCGACACGGAGTACGCCTCCGGGTATCTCGTCCTCGCCGGCAACCGCATCGAGTCGGTCGGCGCGGGCAAGGCCCCCGAGGGCCTGGAGAACGTGGTGCGCCGGATCGACGCCACCGGCCATCTGGCCACGCCCGGCCTGGTCAACACCCACCACCACTTCTACCAGTGGATCACCCGGGGCCTCGCCACCGACCACAACCTGTTCAACTGGCTGGTCGCGCTCTACCCCACCTGGGCCCGCATCGACGAGCAGATGACGTACGCGGCCGCGCAGGGATCCCTCGCCATGATGGCCCGCGGCGGTGTCACCACCGCCATGGACCACCACTACGTCTTCCCGCACGGCTCCGGCGACCTGTCCGGCTCGATCATCCGGGCCGCCGCCGAGATGGGCGTCCGCTTCACACTGGCCCGCGGCTCGATGGACCGCAGCGAGAAGGACGGCGGCCTGCCGCCGGACTTCGCCGTGGAGACGCTGGAGGGCGCCCTCGCCGCGACCGAGGAGACCGTCAGGAAGCACCACGACGCCTCCTTCGACGCCATGACCCAGGTGGCGGTCGCCCCCTGCTCGCCGTTCTCCGTCTCCACCGAACTCATGCGCCAGGGCGCCGAGCTGGCCCGCCGCCTCGGCGTACGCCTGCACACCCACGGCTCGGAGACGGTGGAGGAGGAGAAGTTCTGCCACGAGCTGTTCGGCATGGGCCCGACCGACTACTTCGAGTCCACCGGCTGGCTCGGTGAGGACGTGTGGATGGCGCACTGCGTCCACATGACCGACTCCGACATCGCCGCGTTCGGCCGCACCGGGACCGGCGTCGCCCACTGTCCGTCGTCCAACGCCCGCCTCGCGGCCGGCATCGCCCGCGTCCCCGACATGCTCAAGGCGGGCGTGCCCGTGGGCCTCGGCGTCGACGGCACCGCCTCCAACGAGTCCGGCGAACTCCACACCGAACTGCGCAACGCCCTGCTGATCAACCGTCTCGGCGCCCACCGCGAGGCCGCCCTGAACGCCCGGCAGGCGCTGCGGCTCGGCACCCACGGCGGCGCCCGCGTCCTCGGCCGGGCCGAGCAGATCGGCTCGCTGGAGCCCGGCAAGCTCGCCGACCTGGTGCTCTGGAAGATGGACACGCTCGCTCACGCCTCCATCGCCGACCCGGTGACCGCGCTGGTCTTCGGCGCGGCGGCCCCGGTCACCGCGTCCTTCGTCAACGGCCGGCAGATCGTCGAGAACGGCCGCCTCGTCGCCGTCGACGAGGACGCCATCGCCGTGTCCACGCGCGCGGAGGCCCAGCGCCTGGCCCGCATCGCCGCGCAGGCCTGACCCCGGGCCCTCACATACTCCGGCCGGGAGGGACGGCTCCCGGCCGGGACCGTGGATCCGAGCGGGATCCACGGCACGCCGTCTCCGGGTCGCGTGTGGACGCACGCGCCCCGGAGACGGTCACCCCGCACCGCTCGTCTGTCCCCCGTCACGGTCCCGCACGACCACACGCACCACCTCCATGAAACCCACGTCGACGACGACGTGTTACCCGCCCGGAGGAGCCGCCGTGGCCGCCCATCCAGTTGACGAGAAACTCCCCGCCCTCAAAATGGCGACCAGTGGCCTGCAGCACGTGGCCGCCATGTACGCCGGGGTCGTCGCCCCACCGCTCATCGTCGGCGCGGCCATCGGCCTGTCCGCCACCGACCTGACCTTCCTCACCGGCGCCTGCCTGTTCACTGCGGGCCTCGCCACCTTCCTCCAGACGCTCGGCTTCTGGAAGATCGGCGCCCGGCTGCCGTTCGTCAACGGCGTCACCTTCGCCGGTGTCGCCCCCATGACCGCGATCGTCGCCTCGACCGAGGACAAGTCCGACGCCCTGCCGGTCATCTTCGGCGCGGTCATCGTCGCCGGACTGCTCGGCTTCCTCGCCGCCCCCTTCTTCAGCAAGGCGATCCGCTTCTTCCCGCCCGTCGTCACCGGTTCGGTCATCACCCTGATCGGGGTCTCCCTCCTCCCGGTCGCCTTCGGCTGGGCCCAGGGCCCCGACCCCAGGGCCGAGGACTACGGTTCGACGACCTACCTCACCCTCGCCGGCCTCACCCTGCTGATCGTCCTGCTGCTGCGCCGCTTCACCCGGGGCTTCGTGAAGCAGATCGCCGTGCTGCTCGGCCTGATCATCGGCACGCTCGTCGCGATACCGTTCGGCGTCACGGACTTCAGCCCCGTCGGTGAGGCCGGCATCGTGGGCTTCCCGACCCCGTTCCACTTCGGCGCCCCCCAGTTCCAGCCGGCGGCGATCCTCTCCCTCTGCGTGGTGATGGTGGTCTCGATGACCGAGTCGACCGCGGACATGCTGGCGCTCGGCGAGATCGTCGAACGCCCCGCCGACGAGAGGACCATCGCGGCCGGCCTGCGCGCCGACACCCTCGGCTCCGCGCTCAGCCCGCTGTTCAACGGCTTCATGTGCAGCGCCTTCGCCCAGAACATCGGCCTCGTCGCCATGACGCGGATCCGCAGCCGGTACGTCGTCGCGACCGGCGGCGGCTTCCTGGTCCTGATGGGCCTGTGCCCGATGGCCGCCTCGCTCATCGCGGTCGTACCCCGCCCGGTGCTCGGCGGCGCCGGCGTCGTCCTGTTCGGCTCGGTCGCCGCGAGCGGCATCCAGACCCTGGTCCGGGCCGGCCTGGACAGGGACAACAACGTCCTGATCGTCGCCGTGTCCCTCGCCGTCGGGATCATCCCGATCACCGCGCCGGAGTTCTACCACGCCTTCCCGGAGACCGCGAAGATCGTCCTGGACTCGGGCATCTCCACGGGCTGTGTCACCGCGGTGGTGCTGAACCTCCTCTTCAACCACCTGGGCAAGGGCCGTGAGGCCCACGACGTCACCCATCCCATGGAGGCGGGGGAGGAGATCGCCGCTGCGCACTGAGGCCGACGGTCAGGACTTACGAGGCCGGGGGAGACGGAGCCGACTCCGTGACCCCCGGCCATCGCATGAGGTTGGCGAACAGCTCGGCCTGCTCGATCGCGTCGTCCAGGGCATGGTGCGTATGCCGGCGCCCGGACAGCAGCTCACGGGGCATCGTCCCCTTGGCCACCGCCCACAGCGGCAGCCGGGCCTTCGTCGCGTACAGCGTCTTCATGTCCAGACAGCCGGAGTGCCCGAAGGGGCTGTCCCCGGTGAACCGGATCAGATACCAGTACAGGAACGTCCAGTCGTACGACGCCGGATACCCGCACATCACCGGCTGCGCGCCCGCGCTCATCTCACGCACCCACGCGCTGAACTCGGCGAGCGCCACGGCCGGGTCGGCGCCGTCCCTGCGCAGCGCCTCGCGGTCGAGCCCGCTCACCGCCAGTGCCTCCGGCACGAAGTCGGCGCTGATGGGCCGCAGTTCCCGGTAGAACGTCAGCCGCTCGGGGTCCTCGGGGGCGAAGCCGTCGGCATCCTGGGTGCCGGCCACGGCAGCGCCGAAGCTCAGCATGGAGTAGGGGCCGGGAATCGGGCCGTCGGCCTCGACGTCGACCGAGATGTACCGGCTGGGTTTCACACGTCGTGCGGACATGGTCCAGGAGCATGACAGCCGACGGCACCTCTCCGCACCCCGGATTCAGGTGCGGCGGCTCGCCCGGCACGGGGTGAGGGCGGGCAGCCTGCCCGTGAAGTACGAGCGGGGCGGTACGCCCATCAGGGCGCGGAAGTCGGTCGACATGTGCGCCTGGTCGAAGTAGCCGGTGGCCGCGGCGAGCTGGGACCAGGGGGTGGTCGGGGCCCCGGTGACGACCGCGCGGACACGGTCGATGCGGGCGTACTGCTTGGGGGAGACGCCGACGCCGTCCGCGAACAGGTTCCGCAACTGGCGCTCGCTCACGGCGAGTTCCCGGGCCACGTCACGGACCTGCGCGGGCGCCCGGTCCGTCCGGACCGACAGCGCCGCCACCCCCGCCCGCAGCAGCGCCGTGCGCGCCGGGTCCGCGGACCTGGCGAGCAGGCCGGGAAGCGACCGTTCCAGGTGGGGCACCGCCTCCCACGGGTCCAGCCACCGCAGCGCGTCCGCGAGCCGGCGCGGCGTTTCGCCCGGCAGCGCGTGCAGCGGCACGACCCGGCCCACGAGTTCCGTGGCCGGCACACCCAGCAGGGGGCGGACCGTGCCCGGCGACAGACACAGCTCCACACAGGTCAGCTCCGCCTTGCCCCGGTGGTAGGAGGCACGCACCCGGGGCCCGACGACCAGCACGTCCCGGTGCCGGTCGGCCGCCACGCGGAGCACCACCCTCGTGACCGCGTCGGGGAGGCGCACGAGTGCCTCCTCGGGCGGGTCGGCGTAGGACGAGGTCCGTACCCCCGTGATCCAGGGGCGCAGGACCTCGGGTGCGCTCCGGGCCTGCTCGGCGATGGGCTGCGGCATCCCTCCACGGTAAGGGCGCCGACGGGCTCACGGGCGGGTCCGGCCGTGCCGGAATCTACAAGAACCGGGGCGGTCCGAGGAGCCACCGTGGAGCCATGATTCTGGTGACGGGTGCCACGGGCACCATCGGCGGCGAAGTGGTACGACAGCTCGCGGCGCGCGGCGAGAAGGTGCGGGCCCTGACCCGCGACCCGGACGGGGCCCGGCTGCCCGACGGGGTGGAGGCGGTGCGCGGCCCCTACGGCGACCCCGACGCCCTGGAAGGCGCCCTGGCGGGGGTGACGGCCGTGTTCCTGCTCCGTCCTCCCGGCCCGGACGAGGGGCACGACGCCGTCACGGTCGAGGCGGCGCGGGCGGCCGGCGTGCGCCGGCTGGTGAAGCTCTCGGCGATCGCGACCGGCGACCGGGAGTCCGGCCCGTCCGGCCGGTGGCACGTGGAGGGCGAGCGGGCCGTCCGGGAGAGCGGGGCCGAGTGGACGGTCCTGCGGCCCTCGTCGTTCGCCTCCAACACGCTGAGCTGGGCACCGGCGCTCCGGGCGGGCGAGCCGGTGCCGAACATGACCGGCGACGGGGCCTCGGGCGTGATCGACCCGCGCGACATCGCCGCGGTGGCGGTGCGGGCCCTGCTCGACGGGCGGCACGCGGGACGGACGTACACCCTGACCGGGCCGGAGGCGATCAGCGTCCCGGAGCAGGCGGCCGTGCTCGCCTCGGTCCTGGGCCGTCCGGTGCCCACGCGCGACCTCTCGGCCGACGAGACACGCGGGTTCCTCCGTACCGCCTGGGGCTTCGACGGACCCCGCGCGGAGAGCGTCCTGGCCGGCGTCACCTACGTCCGCCGGGGCGGCAACGAGGTGGTCACCGAGGACGTACCGGAGGTGCTGGGCAGGCCGGCCCGGACCTACCGGGCGTGGGCGGTGGACAACAAGGCGGCCTTCAGCGCGAGTTGACCCGCCGGGGCCGCAGCACCGCGCCCGCCAGCAGCAGTGCCGCCACGGCGATCCCCGTCGCCACCCGGAACGCCAGCCGGTAGCCCTCGGCCGTGGCCGGGACCAGGGCCTCGCCCCGGCCGAGCAGGCCCTCGGTACGGCTCGCCGCGAGGGTCGACAGGACCGCGAGGCCCAACGAACCGCCCACCACCTGCGTGGTGTTGAACAGCCCGGACGCCAGTCCCGCGTCCTCCGCCCGCGCCCCGGACATCGCGAGCCCGGTCAGCGCGGGCATGGCCGCCGCGAAACCGGCGCCGAGCAGCAGCATGGCCGGCAGTACGTCGGTGAGGTAGGAGCCGTCCGCCGGTGCGCGGCCCAGCAGGGCCATGCCGGCCGTGATCAGCACCAGGCCGGCCATCAGCACCCGGTACCCGCCGAACCGGGCCACGGCCCGCGCGGACAGCCCCAGCATCAGCACACCGATCAGGACCGGAGCCGGAAGGAACGCGGTACCGGTCGCGAGCGCGCCGTAGCCCAGCACCCGTTGCAGGTACAGCGCGCCGATGAACTGGAAGCCGTACATCGTGGCGATCATCAGCACCTGGACCGCGTTGGCCCCGGTCAGCACCCGGGAGCGCAGCAGCCGCAGCCGCAGCAGCGGGCGCGCCGCCCGGGCCTGGCGCAGCGCGAACGCCGTGAACAGGGCGAGCGCGAGGGCCGCGAGCAGCAGGGTGACGGTGCGGGAGCGGTCGCCGGCGCCGACGATGACGTACACCGTGAGCATCAGCGCGCCGGTGACCAGCCCGGCCCCGGGGTAGTCGGCACCCCGGCCGAGGCCGGCCCCGCGTTCCGGGGTGAGCACCCGCAGCGCGGCCAGCCACGCGGCCACCCCGATCGGCAGGTTGATCAGGAAGATCCAGTGCCAGTTGAGCGCCTGGGTGAGGGCGCCGCCGAGGAAGGTGCCGAGCGCGCCGCCCGCCGCGCCGACCGCGCTGAACGCCGCGATGGCCCGCGCCTGTTCACGCGGCTCGGGGAACAGGGCGACCAGCATCCCGAGGACCACCGCCGAGGCCATCGCCCCGCCCGCGCCCTGCACCGCCCGCGCCGCGATCAGCATGCCCTGCCCGGTCGCCGTGCCGCACAGCACCGACGCCAGCGTGAACACCGCGAGCCCCGCCGTGAACATCCGCCTGCGGCCCACCAGATCACCGAGCCGCCCCGCGAGGAGAAGCAGCCCGCCGAAGGCGATCAGATAGGCGTTGACGACCCAGGCGAGACCCGGGCCGGTGAAGCCGAGGTCACTCTGGATGGCGGGCATCGCCACCGTGACGATGGTGCCGTCCAGGACCGTCATCAGCGTGCCCGCGCACAACACGGCCAGGGACGCCCACCGGGAGTACCGTCGACGCGGTGCCACCGTCCCCGATGACGGACTGTTCTCGATCGTGGCCGACATCGCGTGTGCCGCCTCCCCGTTCTTCTTACGCACCTTGGTGCACGACTTGTAACGGGGATCATCGTGAGTGACCATGGGAGCCGGCGTAAGGAGGCAGTCGGATGTCCCAGAGGAACACCGGTGTTACCGTCCAGGCAGTGAACGCGCACGCGTGCCCCGTCCGGGAAGTTCTTGACAGGGTGGCCGGCAAGTGGAGCGTGCAGATCCTCGTCGCCGCCGCGCACGGGCCCATCCGGTTCACCGAACTGGAGCGCGGCATCGAGGGCATCAGCCGCCGTATGCTCACCCTCACCCTGCGCAACCTGGAGCGGGACGGCCTGGTGACCCGCACCGTCCATCCGACGGTGCCGCCCAAGGTGGAGTACGAACTGACGCCCGTAGCCCATGAGTTGAACGACACCCTGCAGCGGCTGACCGACTGGGCCGAGCGCAACCGGGTGTACATCGCCGAGGCGCGGGCGGCCTACGACGTCGAGCACCGGCCCGAGTCGCTCGACGCGTAGGCGTCCGGCGCCCTACAGGCCGAACAGACCGGGGTCCGTCGCCAGCTCCTTGAACACCTCTCGCGGGTCGGCGACCAGCTTGCGCTCCTTGAGCTTCAGCATGCCGCCCACCGCGGTGACCTCGGCCGCCGGCGTGCCGTCGGCCTTGCGCACCTCCTGCCGTATGCGGAACGTCTTGCCGTCGCCCCACTCGAACGCGCAGGTCACATCGACCTCGTCACCGGCGAGCAGTTCGCGCAGGTAGCGGATGTTCGTCTCCAGCGCCACCGGGCCCACTCCCTGGGCCACCAGCCGGGCCTGGGTGATCCCGGCCGCCTGGAGCAGCGACCAGCGGGCGTGCTCCGCGTAGTTGAGGTACACCGCCTGGTTGAGGTGTCCCTGGGTGTCGGTCTCGTAGCCGCGGACGGTCACGCGGACGGAAAACGGTTCGGCCACTTCCAGCCCCTCTCGCGTTCGATTCTCCGGTCGACCGATCTTGACACGCCGGTCAGACCCGGCGGGGCGACGCCAGCAGGTAGCGCGCTCTGGTCCGTGGCTCGGTGTACTCGCCGGCCTGCCAGCCGGCCCGCTCCAGCGTGGCCGCGCAGTCCGCCAGCGTCCGAGCGTCCGGCGCGTACACCGCGACCGCCTCCGGCTGCGGGGTCGCCCGGACCCGGTAGCCGTCCGTGTCGCCGCCCGCCGGACGGTGCCCGGCCGCCTCCAGCGCGAGCGCCGCGGCCCGCACCAGATGCGTCCGCTCCCACCCGCAGGGCCGGTCCACGGCGCCGTCGGGATTCGTCATCCGGCGCAGCTCCAGCAGCCCCTGCCAGGCGCTGTGCACCTCGCGCCGCCGGGCCGGACCGGACCCGGGCGGTTCCTCCTCGCCGCCGACGCGGGCCGTGAACACCCCGCTGTCCGGCGCGGGCCGCACCGGCGCCTCGGGTACCGCCTCCCGTATCCGATGGCCGGCCGAGGTGAGGAAGTGGTCGTGCGGCGGCCGGGGGTGCCGGAAGGCGAGCCCCCGCTTCACCAGTGCCGCGAGCTGGGTCTCCGTACCGCGCAGCCGGCCGGTGACAGGGTCGGCGGTCTCGATCACCCGCCGCTGCGCGGCGGTCGGCGGTCGGGTCACGGGACGCTCCTTCCGGCACCGCGGCTCCTCGGGACCGCCAGAAGAACGGCCCCTTCTCGGACGGGACCACCGGGAAAGCGGCCCATTCGCAGAGTACGGCCCGGGTCTGACAACGCCCCCTGCTCCCGACGCCCCCTACTCCCGGGGCCGGATGTTCCACCCCGCCACCACGGGACGGCCGTGCTCCGTGCCGAGCCGGCCGAGCGCCCCCGTCGCGAGCTGGAAGAGGGCCCCGTGCCGGGGCGGCAGGCCCAGGCGGCGGGCGGTGAGCACGCGGAGGAAGTGGCCGTGGGCGATCAGGACGACGGCCCCCTCGGTGCCGGCGAGGGCCGCGTCGGCCTTGGCCAGCATCCGGTCGGCGCGCTCCCCGACCTGCTCCGGGGTCTCGCCCGGGTGGTCCGGCGGACCGGGCGTGACGCCGTCCGTGAAGAGGAACCAGCCGGGCCGGGTCCGCTGGATCTCCGGGGTGGTCACGCCCTCGTACCCGCCGTAGTCCCACTCGCGCAGGTCGGCGTCGACCCGCGCGTCCGGGATCCCGATGAGCCGGGCGGTCTCCCGGGCCCGCTGCAGGGGGCTGACGAAGGCCGCCCCGATCCGGTGCGAGCGGACCAGCGGAACCAGCCGGAGCGCCTCCTCCCGCCCGTGCTCGGTGAGCGGTACGTCGGTCCAGCCGGTGTGCCGCCCGGACCGCGACCACTCGGTCTCACCGTGCCGGACGAGAAGGAGGTCACCCATGACGGCACGGTGTCACAGGGCGGCTGCCGCCCGCAGGACGGACTGCGCCAGACGGCGTTCTCCGAGGACGTCGGGACGTGTGTGGGGTGCCGGTCAGGTGCCCGGGTGGACCAGCGTGTACTCGGTGCCGAGGGCCTTCGTGCCGGTGTCGGCGTACAGCGTGGTCTCCCCGTCGGACCAGCGCACGATGAGGTCGTCGCCGGAGCCGTCGTGGCGGAAGCCGCCGGCCGTCATCACCTGCGCGTGCTGCCACATGCCGTTCGGGCCGCGCATCCGGGACTTGGTGCCGAGGCCCGCGGCCGAGGTGTCCGTGTACGTGTCGAGCGCGCCGTCCGCCCAGCGCACCAGCAGATCCCGCCCGGCCGCGCCCCCGAAGTCGCCGCCGGTCAGCAGGGAGGCCTTGGTCCAGGTGCCGTTCGCCGCGACGAGCTGGGTGGCGGTGCCGAAGCCGCCGGTGCCGACCCCGCTGTACAGGACGACCGCGCCGTCGGACCGGCGGACGAGCAGGTCGGTGCCCTGACCGTCCCGGAACCGTCCGGCGGTGAACTGGACGGCGTTCTTCCAGGCGGAGCCCGGCGTCGCCATCCGGATCTCCCGGCCCAGTCCGGAGGGGCCGGGTTCGGGGTAGAGGGTGACCTCGCCGTCGGACCAGCGCACCAGCAGGCCGGACCGGTTGCCGCCCGCGAAGCTGCCGCCGGTGACGGTCCGGGCGTGCGTCCAGGTGGAGTTGGCCTGCCGCAGCCGCTTCTCGGCCTGGAATCCGCCCCTGCCGTCGCCCGGGTGCAGGGTGACCCCGCCGTCGGACCAGACCACGAGCAGATCGCCGTGCCGGTCGCCGGTGTAGTCGCCGGAGGCCGTGAGCGCGGCCTTGCGCCAGCGTGCCGCGCCGCCCGGCAGGGTGCCCTTCAGACCCCGGTACGGCGGCAGGTCGGCGGGCGGGGCCTGGTCGGCGACGGCGTAGCCGAGGAGGTTCGCGGCGTCGGCGCCGAACGCGGTGGCGTAGCTGATGTAGTCCACGTTGGCGTCGTTGCCGCCGCCGTTGTAGCCGCCGAGGTTGCCGATGACGTGTCCGGTGCGGGCGTCGTCCTTGTAGTCGGTGATCCAGGGGCTGCCGGACACGCCGCCGTAGTAGCCGCCGCAGGTCATCGACAGCTGCCGGTAGCCGCGGAGTTGCTTGGTCGGGACCGTGCACTTGACGGCGCGTCCGGCGCTGTTGTGCCGGTGGGACGGGTAGCCGACGACGGTGACGTGCCGCTGGGTGTAACCGGAGGGGCGGGTGAAGGTCAGTCCGCCGCCCACCGCGTCCTGGAGGGACTTGCCGTGCTGGTTGGCCGAGACCCGGGCGAAGGCCGTGTCCAGGTCGGACGAGATCTTCTTGGTGGTCGTCGAGCCCCGGTCGGGCGTGTAGCGGGGATCGATGAAGACGCGCTGGATGTGGAAGATGCCGTACGGCTGCTGGTCGGGCGCCGCGCCTTTGACGAACTTCGGGACGAAGATGTAGTCGCTCTTCATGTTCAGCGCGCAGTGGGCCGCGGTGAGCACGACGTTCCGGGCCCGGGTGTCGATCACGCTGCCGGTGCAGTGCCAGGTGGTGCCGCGCGGTCCGTCGGAGCCGAAGAACGTGCCGACGAGCCGGGTGCCCTTGAACAGCGTGCCCTGGGGGCGGCGCGCCACCGCGCTGCCCGGCTGCGCGGTCCCGGACGGCTCGGTCCGGACCTCGTCCAGCGGCCGTGCGTCCGCCATGCGCTCGGCCGTCCAGAACCGGGCGGCGTCCCGCGCCTCCTGCCCTGCGGAGGGCGACGGCGAGGCCGACCCGGCCCGGGCGGCCGGAGCGGCGAGCCCGAGCGTCAGCGCGCACAGGACGGCGACGGCCGTCGTGCCTCTGCCGTACGAGAACGTGCGTCCTGCGGACGAGAGCATGCGTCTTCCGTGCGAGAGCAAAGGTGATCCCCCCTGATCATGCTGGTCATGCGGGGTGATCTTCGCACGGACGAGCGAATCGGGCCAACGCTACTGCCGGTACCCGCTGAGGAACCTGCCGATCCGGCCGATCGCCGCCTCCAGGTCGTCCGCGTGCGGCAGGGTCAGGATGCGGAAGTGGTCGGGGGAGGGCCAGTTGAAGCCGGTGCCCTGGACCACCTGGATCTTCTCGCGCAGCAGCAGGTCCAGGACGAACTTCTCGTCGTCGTGGATCTTGTGCACCTTGGGGTCGAGGCGCGGGAACGCGTACAGCGCGCCCTTGGGCTTCACGCACGACACGCCCGGAATCTCGTTCAGCTTCTCCCAGGCCACGGTCCGCTGCTCGTACAACCGCCCGCCCGGGGCGGCGAGTTCGCTGATGGACTGGCGTCCGCCGAGCGCGGCCTGGATGGCGTACTGGGCGGGCGCGTTGGCGCACAGCCGCATGGAGGCCAGCATGGTCAGGCCCTCCAGGTAATCCCTGGCGTGCTGCTTCGGGCCGGTGACCACCAGCCAGCCGGAGCGGAAGCCCGCCACCCGGTAGGTCTTGGACAGGCCGCAGAAGGTGAGGACGACCAGGTCGGGGGCGAGCGCGGCGGCCGAGTGGTGGACGGCGTCGTCGTACAGGATCTGGTCGTAGATCTCGTCGGCGAAGACCATCAGGCCGTGCCGACGGGCCAGGTCGAGGATGCCCTCGACGACCTCCTTCGGGTAGACGGCGCCCGTCGGGTTGTTCGGGTTGATGATGACCACGGCCTTCGTCCGGTCCGTGATCTTCGACGCCATGTCGGCCAGGTCCGGGTTCCAGTCGGCCTGTTCGTCGCACAGGTAGTGCACGGCCTTGCCGCCGGCCAGGGTGGTGACGGCTGTCCAGAGGGGGAAGTCCGGTGCGGGGATGAGGATCTCGTCGCCGTCCTCCACCAGGGCCTGGACGGCCATGGAGACCAGCTCCGAGACGCCGTTGCCCAGGTAGACGTCGTCCACGTCGACTTCGAGGCCCCGGGCCTGGTAGCGCTGGGCGACCGCGCGGCGGGCGGAGAGGATGCCGCGGGAGTCGGTGTAGCCGTGCGCCTGCGGCAGCATCCGGATCATGTCCTGGAGGATCTCCTCCGGCGCCTCGAAGCCGAAGGCCGCGGGGTTGCCGGTGTTCAGGCGCAGCACGCTGTGCCCCGCCTCCTCCAGCGCGTTGGCGTGCTCGATCACCGGGCCGCGGATCTCGTAGCACACCTCGCTGAGCTTGTTGGACTGCCGGAACTCCATGCGCCCCTCCGAAACTCGTGTTGCTTGGTTTTACCAAGTAGAAGCTTGGAAAGTCCAACAACGCGTCTAGACTGCGTCGCATGTCACCTCGCCGAAGCTACGACCAGTACTGTTCCGCAGCCCGCGCCCTCGACCTCGTCGGCGACCGCTGGACCCTGCTGATCGTGCGGGAGCTGCTCGCCGGCCCCCGCCGCTACACGGACCTGCACGCGGATCTGCCCGGCGTGAGCACGGACGTACTCGCCTCACGGCTGAAGGACATGGAACGGGACGGCCTCACCGCCCGGCGCCGGCTGCCCCCGCCGGGAGCGGCCTTCGTGTACGAACTCACCGCGCGCGGGCGGGAGTTGCTGCCCGTGCTCCAGGCGCTGGGCGAGTGGGGCGAGGGAGAGCTGGGCGAGCGCAGGCCCACCGACGCCGTGCGCGCGCACTGGTTCGCGCTGCCCCTGCTGCGGGCCCTGGACGGGGAAGGTGTCGTCGAAGTCCACCTGGAGGAAGGAGACTTCCACCTCCACGTCGGCGCGGCGGACGGCCCGGTCTACGGCGACGGACCCGCGCCCGGCGAGGCGGACGCGCGGCTCGTGCTGGACGCGGAGACCTGCGAGGCGGTGGCGCGGGGCGAGTCGACCCTGCTGGACGCCGTCCGGTCCGGACGCGTCACGGTGACCGGCGAGGGCACGCTCGCCAAGGCACTGCGCGAGGCGTGACAAAGGGGCGTGACAAAGGGGCGTGACAAAGGGGCGTGACAAAGGTGAAGGCCCGCCGGGGCGGCGGGCCTTCACGAAGCGTCATGAGCCGTACGGATCACACGCCCGGCGGCACGTTGGACGGCCGGCCCGAGCCGCGCGTGAGCGCGTACCCGCCGATACCGGCGAGCGCGGCCAGCACACCGCCGATCGCGGTCCACACCCAGCGGTCGGACCACCAGCCGGAGGACCAGCCGTCGTCCGAGCCGAAGCTGGACAGCACGGCCGTCTTCGAACCGTCCTTGTCCTCCTCCGACTTGACGGCGATTCCCGGGACGAGCGGCTTGCCCAGCGAGCCGTCCACCGCCGCCGCGCCGCCCATGTCCTTGGAGTCGACGCGCACCTCGGCGCCGACCGGCTTGCCGAGGTCGGAGACGCCGAGGTCCACCACGGTCAGCCGGACGTAGTACGTGCCGGGCAGCGGGTCAGCGGCCCACGGCTCCGACCAGCCGCGCACCGTGCGCAGCACACAGGCCAGTTCGACCGAGGCGGTGCCCTGCCCGGCGGTGCGGGTCGCGGCGCCGTACTGACACGCCTGGCGCCGCCGCAGCCCGTCGTAGACATCGAGCTGCCAGGTCTGCGAGCCGTGCGTGTCCGGGAGCTTCACCGTCGCCTTGACGGTGGGGCGCTGCCCGGTGTCCGCGGGGAACGACCAGTACAGGTAGTCGCCGGTGGAGGCGGAGGCGGTGGCCTGCTGCCCCTGCTCGATCTCCGTCGCCGTACGGAAGGACGTGCCCGCCTGGGTGGGTGCCTTGCCGTCGTCGGAGGCGCCCGGGGAGGGCGAGGAGTCGGCGGCGGCCGGTCCCGCGGCCAGCCCCAGCGCCAGCAGGGCGGCGCCCAGCACACGTGTGATCCGCATCAGTTCGTCCTCCAGACCGCGACCCGCCAGCGTGACACCCAGCCCCACAGCAGACCCGCCAGGAAGCCGACCAGCACCAGCGCGCCGAGCAGCCACCAGCCACGGCCGAGACCGAAGGCGGCCACGTCGTGGTGGCCCGACGGCCCGTCCACGACGTCGACGGTCAGCTCCAGCGGCAGACCCGGCGTGGTCTTCACGCCCGAGGCCGCCGCGAACGACTGGGTGACCTGCAGGCACACGGTCTCCGCGGGCGCCGCGTCGTCGTCGCTGTCCGCCTTCGGGTACCGCAGACCGGTGGAGATCACATCCGTACGACCGGTGCCGGCGGCCTCACCGCGCACGATCTCCCGGCCGTGCAGGGTCACCGCCCGCAGCAGCACCCCGTAGTTCGGGCCGACGGCCCGGTCGTCCGCCACGCTCACCGAGGCGCGAAGCTCCTGGCCGGGTTCGACGTCCACCTTGTACCAGCGCTGCTGCCCGAACTCCTCACGGTCCGTGTACAGCCCGGACTTGAGGGTGGGCGCCTTCTCGCACCGGTCGGCGCCCTCGGTGGCCACCGGAGTCACCACCGGATCGGCGGCCCGGTCCACCAACTGGCCGACGCGGTCGCTCAGTTCCTCCTTGTGCCGGACATCGGTGTAGGTGCCGCCGGTGGCGTCCGCGATGCAGCTGAGCTGGGCGCGGGTCTTGGCGTCCGGCACCAGGCCGAGGGTGTCGATGGTCAGCCCGATGCCCTTGGCCGCTATCTCCCGGGCCACCTCGCACGGGTCGAGCGGCTGGCAGGTGTCCTCGCCGTCACTGATCAGGACGATACGACGGGTTCCGGAACCGCCGTTCAGGTCGTCCGCCGCCTTCAGCAGCGCGGGCCCGATCGGGGTCCAGCCGGTCGGCGCCAGCGTGGCCACGGCCGTCTTCGCGTCGGTCCGGTTCAGCGGGCCGACCGGGTAGAGCTGCGCGGTGTCCTTGCAGCCCTCCTTGCGGTCGTTGCCGCGGTAGTTGGCACCGAGCGTGCGGATGCCGAGCTGGACCTCCTCCGGGGTGGCGTCCAGCACCTCGTTGAACGCCTGCTTCGCCGCGGCCATCCGGGTGCCGCCGTCGATGTCGCGGGTGCGCATGGAACCGCTGACGTCCAGCACCAGTTCGACCTTCGGAGCGGCCTGGTCCGTCTCGTCAGCGACCGCGCCGGCGGGGAACGCGATCCCGGCCGTCAGGGCGGCGAGCAGAGCACAGACGCCCGCCGCCAGCCGTTGTCTTCTGATCATCGCCGGATCTTATTGATCAGACAGGCCGCACTTCAAAACGAGCGGGTTGGGCAGCGCCGTCCACTGGTCGCCCGGGGTCCGCGGTGACAGGCGCATCAGGGTCAACGCCTTCGCGGGAACCGGTCCGTTGCACAGGGACGTGAGGTCGGGTCCGGGCGGGAGGTGCGGTACGGCGGCGGTCAGGGCTCCGGCCAGTGCCGGGCCCGAACCCGCCGTGGCGGCCAGCGCACCCGCCACCAGGGACCCGAACAGCTTGCGGCGCAGGGCGGTTTCGTCGTCCGTGATCAGGCGGCCCGTGAGAGCGGGCGGGGTGATGCCGTGGCGGGCCAGGCGGGCGGGGCTGATCCGGATGTCGGCGAGGTCGCGGTAGACCAGGCGCACGGGGGTGCCCTCGGCCGACAGGACGACCAGGAGGTTCTGGCCGTGGGCCTCCAGGGCCACGCCGAGGTCCAGCAGGCGCAGGCCCACCGTCAGCGTCAGCCGGGTGAACGCGGCCAGCCAGTCGGGGGAGTCGGGCAGGGCCGTGGTGGCGAGCGCGGCCACCGGCACGACCCGCTCGCCCGGTGCCGCGTACGCCTGCGGCGACTCCCGCAGCAGCGCGGCCAGGTCGGGGGAACGGTCCGTGACCGCCCCCAGCGTGCGGGTGATGTGCAGCAGGCCCTCGGTGCGCGCCGCCAGGTCCTCGGCGAAGTCGGACAGGGGCGCCGCGACCCGCACCGAGTAGGCCGAGATGTCCCGCACCGACGAGGTGAGCCGGGCGCTCAGCGCGGTCTTCACATGCGGGCCGCCGGGCAGCGCCAGGGTGCGCAGGGACATCAGCGGGCGGGCCCGCTGCCACGTGTCGTACGGCCGGTTGAGCACGTGCGTGGCCTGCCAGGGGTGCACCGGCACCAACAGGCGGTCGCCCGACCGGAGTTCCGCCGGCCAGTCGCCGGAGACCAGGCAGTCGGCAGCCGGTACCGGCACCGTGCCCAGCTCGACCACCGGACCGTGCTCCGGGCCGTACGCCAGCTGGTCCGCCACCGAGAAGCCGGGCCGGGAGCGGCAGTTCGGATGGAACGGGTGCCCGTCGACCACCCGCTGCTCCCACGCCCAGTCCTGCTCCGGCCACTCCTTCGGGTGATCGGCGCCGGCCCGGGACAGCGCCAGCGAGGCCACGCTGTGCGCCAGTTCCGCCGCGAACGCGGACCCGTGGGGCACCCCGAGCGCGGTCATCAGACGCGCCGGATCGTCGTGGCGCTCCCGGTCGAGGCGGACCGCGATGACGTACGCGCTCGTGGCGTACGGGTCCGCGTGCGGCCCGTACAGGGTCCGGCCGTCGGCCAGGCGCAGGGCGAGGCTGTACGCCCCCGGCGTCCGGCCGGTGAGCCACGGCAGCGGCTCATGGGCCAGCGCCCGCCACAGCCGGGTCAGCACCGCGGCGCGGGCGCCCGGCAGCTCCGCCGCGTACCGGGGCAGCAGGCCGGGCCGGACAGCGGCCAGCTCCTCGGCGATCTCGGCCTCGGCGGTGGTGGGACGGTGCACGGTCGGCTCCTCGGGTACGCGGACACGGCACGATTGTCAGGGACCGCCGGGAACGGCGGCCATACTGATCAACACCGGCTTCCGGACAGCGCACCCGGCGAGCAGCGACGACCGGGCCCCAGGACGACGGACGAATGGAACGCGTGGACCTCACATCCCCCACCGGCGAGGCCGGCCGCCGCGCCGACGCGTACGCGGCGGCCCCCCTGCTCAACTGCCTGCTGCGGGAGGTGACCGAGCCGCTCCAGGACACCGGGAACCACCGCGTGCACCGGCTGCCGGGCGGACGCCTCCTGCGGGTGCGCGCCGGGCGGCGCCCCGCCGACCCCGAGGTGTACGCGGCCGGGGCCTGGCACCGGATCGGCCACCCGGAGCTGGTCAAACTGGTCGCCGAGGAGCTGCGCCGGCACACCGGGCTGCCCGGCGGCGACCTGCCCGCCGAGATGATCGACAGCCGGGACGCGGTCGCCGCCCTGCTCACCGCCCGCTCCCGGGCCACCGCGCCCGAGGACCCGTATCTGCGCTCCGAGCAGTCCCTGCTCACCGGCCACCCCTACCACCCGGCCCCCAAGGCGCGCGGCGGCGGCCCGGTCACGTCCTGGCTGCCGTACGCCCCCGAGGCGCACGCCCGCTTCCCGCTGGCGCTGCTCGGCGTCCGCGAGGACCAGGTGGCCGAGGAGGGCGACACCACCGCCCTGGACGCCCTGGGCACCGCCCCGGCCGGCTACCGGCTGCTGCCCGCCCATCCCTGGCAGCTCGACCTCGCCGCCCGCGACCTCGCCCCCGCGTTCGCCGACGGCCGGCTGCTGCGGCTCGGCACGACCCCGTTCGACACCTGGCCCACGGCAGCGATCCGCACGGTGTACGAGCCGGGCCGCGATCTGTTCCTGAAGTTCAGCCTGGACGTCCGCATCACCAACGACATCCGACGGCTGTGGCGCCACGACCTGCGCGCACTGCGCCGTACCGACACCGCCGCCTGCCGCGCCTTCGCGGCGCTGGACCCGCCCGCGGCCTGGCTGAGCGACCGCGGCTACCGCACCGCCGCCTTCGCCTTCGAGGAGCTGGCCGTGCTGGTCCGGGACGGGCTGCGCGGCCACCTGCTGCCGGGCGCCACCCCGCTGCTGGCCGCGGCTCTCGCCGAGGGCTTCGAGGGCAGCCCGCTTGCCGCCACCGCCGACCCGGCCGGCTGGTGGGAGGCGTATCTGCGGCAGGTCGTCCCGCCCGCCCTGACGGCCTTCGACGACCACGGGGTCGTCCTGGAGGCCCACCTGCAGAACACCCTCGTCGCCGTCGACGCGGCCGGCACCCCCGTGCAGGCCCTGTTCCGCGACGCCGAGGGCACCAAGCTGCTGCCGGACGTGACGCGGGCCGCCGGCTGGGAGCGCCTGGTGTACTGCCTGGTCGTCAACCACCTCATCGAGATCGCCGGCGCCCTCGCCGACCGCCACCCCGGCCTCGACCCGTGGCCCGCCGTCCGCCGTGAACTCGCCCGGCACGCCCTCCCCGAGATCCCCGCCTTGCTCACCGCGCCCACCCTGCCCGGCAAGACCAACCTGCTGCTGCGCTGGACGGGAGCGGACGGCGCGGACGCCCGCTATCTGCCGCTGCCGAACCCGCTGGCGGGCATCTGATCGAGCGGAGCGCTTACGCTGGCCGGTGTGCTGCGCGATGTGACTGCTGTTCGATACGTGACCCCCCTGCGGTCCGGCGGCTCCGTCCCCGGAGTCGTCGAGGCCGATGACCTCGGCACGTACGTCGTCAAGTTCACCGGCTCGGCGCAGGGCCACAAGGCACTGGTCGCCGAGATCATCGTCGGCGAACTCGCCCGCGCGCTCGGCCTGCGCTTCCCGGAGCTGGTCCTCGTCCACTTCGACCCCGCCGTCGCCGACACCGAGCCGCACCAGGAGGTGCGCGACCTGCACAGCGCCAGCGCGGGCGTCAATCTCGGCATGGACTATCTGCCGGGCGCCCGGGACTTCACCCCGGAGATCGCCCGGACCTTCCCGGTGGACCCGCTGGAGGCCGGCCGGATCGTCTGGCTGGACGCGCTGACCGTCAACGTCGACCGTACGGTCCACAGCTCCAACCTGATGGTCTGGCCCACGCTGGGCACCGTGCCCCCGCGCCTGTGGCTCATCGACCACGGTGCCGCGCTCGTCTTCCACCACCGCTGGGACACCACGGCCCCGGGCCGCAGGTACGACTTCCGGCACCACGCCCTCGGCCACTACGGCCCCGACGTGCGCGCCGCCGACGCCGAACTGGCGCCCCGGGTGACGGAGGAACTGCTGCGCCGGATCGTCGCCGAGGTGCCGGACGCCTGGCTCGCCGAGGACGCCGGGTTCGCCACGCCCGACGACGTCCGCGACGCCTACGTCGGCTACCTCCTGGACCGCGTCCGGCTGTCGTCCGAGTGGCTGCCCACCGACTTCCCGAGCCGCGAGGAACTCGCGGCCGAGGAGGCCGCCCGCGCGACGAAGACCCAGCAGGGCCGCCCGGCCTGGCTCAAGCGGGTCCCCGACCTGCACGGCAAGCCGGCGGCGGAACAGGATTGGTCGGTGCACCTCGGATGACCCACCGCGTCCAGATCGAGTACTGCACCCAGTGCCGCTGGCTGCCCCGGGCGGCCTGGCTGGCGCAGGAGCTGCTCACCACCTTCGAGACCGAACTGACCGAGCTGTCGCTGAAGCCGGGCACGGGCGGTGTCTTCGTCGTCCGCGTGAACGACGAGGTCGTCTGGGACCGCCGCGACCAGGGCTTCCCGGAGCCCACGGCGGTCAAGCGCCTGGTACGCGACCGGGTGGCCCCGGGAAAGCCGCTGGGCCACTCGGACAGGGCCGCCGAGTGATATCGGCCCGGCCGGCGCCCGGTGAAGGGGACCCGGAGGACGAGCCTCGACCTCGCGTCGCTGCTTCTGGGACTGGTCTTCGGTGTCGGTACCAACCTCCTCACCGCGGATCCGGACGGCTGGTGGGCGCCGCTGCGCGCCGTGAACCGCTACGCCGCCGTGTGGCTGCCGGCGGGCGTCGCCGCGGCGGTCGCCTGGGAACTCGGGCAGCGGTGGCGGGAGCGGCGCCGGGTGCCCTGGACGCGGTCCGACAGCCCGTATCCCGGCCTGGAGGCCTTCGCCGAGGACCGCGCGGACGTCTTCTTCGGCCGCGAGGACGAGACCCGGGAGGCGGTGCGCGCCCTGACCGCCGCCCGCTCGCCCGCGCAGCGCGTGCTCACCGTGGTCGGCCCGTCCGGCTGCGGAAAGTCCTCCTTCGTCGCGGCGGGCCTGCTGCCGGACCTCAGGCGCCGCCGCTGGGCGGTCCTCGGCCCGTTCAGACCGGGCGCCGGCCCTTTCCTCGCCCTGGCGCAGGCCCTGACCCCGCGCGGCGCCGAACGGCAGGGCGACACGGCGGTACGCCTCGCGCGCGAGCTGCGCCAGGAGGCTTTGGCGGGAAGCGGATCGACGGTCCTTCCGGCCGCGCTGGGAGCGGCCGCCCGGGGACACCGGGCGCGGATCGTCCTCGCGATCGACCAGTTCGAGGACGTCGTCCGGATGGCCTCGCCCACGGAACGCGAGCTGTTCCTGCGGGCGTTACGGGCTGCCGTACGGTCACACCCGCAGTTGCACCTGGTCCTCACGCTGCCGTCCGGCTTCCTGCACGACCCCGAGCTGCGGCCGTACGACGACCTCCTGCGCACCCGCTTCCCGCTCGGCACGCTCACCTCGCGGCAGACCAGGGCGGTCATCGCGGGCCCGGCGCGGGCCGCGGGCGCGGACATCGCCGAGGAGGTGGTGGACGACCTGGTGGTCGAGGCCACCGAGGGCGACGCCCTGCCCCTGCTCGGCCAGGTGCTGCGCGACCTGTACGAGGCGGCGGGCCCGGACCACGTCATCGGGCCGGACCTGCTGGCGCGGACCGGCCCGCTGTCCCAGGCCATCGCCCGGTACGCGGAAGGTACCTACGCGCGGCTCGTCGCCGAGCATCCCGGAGCGCGGGTGGAGGCGGTGCTCCTGAGGTTCGTCGCCTGGGACGAACGCGGCTTTTCCCGGCAGTCCGTGCGGAGAACGTCTCTGGACGCGGCCGGACTGGCGGTCGTCGAGGATCTGCGCCAGGCCCGTCTGGTGACGGACGTCGACGAGGGTGAGGCCTTCGACCTCGTCCACGAGGCGCTGCTGCGGCACTGGCCCAGGCTACGGGAGCTGACGGAGCGTCACCAGGGCGTACTGCGCCGCCTCACGGACCTCGAACGCCGGGCAGCGGCCTGGCTGGCGAACGACCGGTCGGCGGACGACCTGCTGCTCGGGCAGCGGCTCGCGCAGGCACGGGAGCTGGTCGATGCGCACGGCACCTCCCCGGCCCTCGCCGAGCTGGTCGCCGCCTCCGGGGCCAGGGCGGAGGCGGCCGCCGGGGAACGCGCCGACGACCTCGCGGACCGGGCGCAGCAGGCCTACGCGCTGCGCGGGGAACGGCGGCTGGCGTTGGGGCTGGTGGCCGCGGCGGTACGGGAGTTCAGGGCGACCGAGAAGGTCGCGCTGACGCTGTGGGGGATCGGGCACGACCCGGTGGTCGACGGCCTCGGACTCGGGCACGCGGGGACGGTGCTCGCGTCCGGCTGGGATCCGGGCAGCGGGCATCTGCGGACGATAGGGGCGGAGGGCGATCTGTGCACCTGGACGGCTCGTGGTGACCTGGTCGGCCAGGAGTCCTTGGGGCTGGGGGAGTTGCGGGCGGCCGGCATCGGCGAGGACGCCTACTGGGTGGACACCCGTGAGATGCTCGCCGTAAGGCGCTTCGACGCTCCGGAGTTCTGGTCCGCCACGGGCGCGGCAGGTCCCTTCGGAGACCGGGCGCTGGGGCTGTCACCGGACGGTTGGCGTGCCGCCGCCCAGTTGGCCGACACCGGCGTCGACATCATCGACTTCACACCCGTGCCGCGGGGACGGCTCGCGGAGGTGCGTCACTCCTACCAGGCGCCGCCGGTCAAGGCGCTGGCGTGGTCGCCCGACTGCTCCTTCCTCGCCCTGTTCGCCTGGAACGAGCTGCATGTCGTACGCATGTCGGACGGCGACCCGGCCTGGCGTCTCGTCAGGGGCGACGACGAACTCCCGGGCACCACCTCGTGGTTCGCCTGGGCCCCGGACGGCCGTCGAGCGGCCGAGGTGTCCGGCCGTACCCTGCGGATCAGGGCCGCCGAGGACGGCACCGTCCTGGACGAGTGGGACACCGGGGTGGAAGCCGGCGGTGTCTTCTGGTCACCTGACGGAGAGATGGTGGCCGTGGCGGTGTCCGACGCCGGCCGGGGAGCGAGCGCGGCGATCACCGTGTGGCGGGTCGCCGACCACACGCTGCTGCGCCGCCTGCGTGCCCCCTGGGGCGCCGAGGAGATCGCCTGGCGCGCCGACAGTGCCTGCTTCGCGTGGCGGTCGCGGTTCAGCGGCGTGTGGATCGGTGATCACGGCTCGTGGCGCCCCCGGCCGCTGCCGGGCGGACTGCTGCGCAGCGTGTCGTCGCAAGCCGGGCGGGTGGCCGCCACCGTGCAGGGAGGCGATGCCGTCTACGTGACGGAGCCCGGCACCGGCGCCGGACCCCGGAAGGTCGTCACGGCTCGCGATCCGAAGCCGGTGCTGCTCGCCTGGCAGCCGGGGGCGGACCGGCTGGCGGTCTCCTTCGCCGGCGGCCGGGTGGAGATCGTGGACCCCGCCTCAGGCCGCTGTGCTGCCGCGATGTCCACGGCGTACGACATGGTGGACCGCGTCCTGTGGTCCCCGGACGGTTCGCTCCTCGGCACCGTCAGCCATGACTTCCTCGCCGCCGCCCACCGCGTCGAGGTCTGGGATCCCGTGACCGGGAGCCGTGTCGCCCGGACCGAGGACATCGAGCGCGGAACCGATGTGCTGGCCTGGAGCCCCGACGGCCGGAACCTGGTGACCGCGGAGAGAGAAGGACCCCTGGTCGTCCGGGACGCCTCGACCGGGCGTCGGCTGCTCGACATCCCCGTGGGCGAGGGGGCCACCGCCGGCGCGGCCTGCTGGTCGCCCGACGGACGCCGGCTCGCCTTCCTCGACGGGGAGTCCGCCGTACGGATCTGCGACGCCGGTGACGGCTCACCCCTGGCGCGTTCCGCCGCCACCTACGGCAGTGCCGCCGTGCTCCTGTGGTCCCCCGACGGACGCCTGCTCGCGACCGCGGGGGGCGGGTGGGTCGCCTTCTGGCGGGCGGAGACGGGAGCGTGCCAGGCCGTGTCCCGGCTGGCGTGCCGGCTGCCGCTGGACGCGCACTGGTCCGGCGACGGCCGCTCCTTCGTCGTCACCGGCGAGGACCACCGCCGCTACACCTGGTCGCTGCCCGACGGCACGGACGCCCGGCAGTGCGAGGCGCTCCTGGAACGGGTCGCGGCCGAGCCGGCCGAGCTGACCGCCGAGGAGCGCCGGCGCCACGGCCTGCCCACGTGAACGCCCCCGGCACCGCTCGGTGCGGGGGCGTTCACAGCGATGTCAGCCGCGCAGCTGCTCGTACGCCGGCAGGGTGAGGAAGTCGGCGTAGTCCTCGTCCAGGGACACCTGGAGCAGCAGGTCGTGCGCCTCCTGCCAGTGGCCGGCCGCGAAGGCCTCCTCGCCGATCTCCTTGCGGAGGGCGTCCAGTTCCTCGGCGGCGACCTTGCGGGCCAGCTCCGGCGTGGCCTTCTCGCCGTTCTCGAACTCGACGCCCGCGTTGATCCACTGCCAGATCTGCGACCGGGAGATCTCGGCGGTGGCCGCGTCCTCCATCAGGTTGAAGATGGCGACCGCGCCGAGGCCGCGCAGCCAGGCCTCGATGTAACGGATGCCGACCTGGACGGCGTTGACCAGGCCGTTGTACGTCGGCCTGGCGTCGAGCGAGTCGATCGCGATCAGGTCGGCCGCCTCGACGTGGACGTCCTCGCGGAGGCGGTCCTTCTGGTTCGGCTTGTCGCCGAGGACCTTGTCGAAGGACTCCATGGCGATCGGCACCAGGTCGGGGTGGGCGACCCAGGAGCCGTCGAAACCGTCGTTCGCCTCGCGGTCCTTGTCGGCGCGGACCTTCTCGAAGGCGACCTTGTTGACCTCGGCGTCCTTGCGGGACGGGATGAAGGCCGCCATGCCGCCGATGGCGTGCGCGCCGCGCTTGTGGCAGGTGCGGACGAGGAGTTCGGTGTACGCCCGCATGAACGGGGCGGTCATCGTCACGGCGTTGCGGTCCGGGAGGACGAACCTCTGCCCGCCGTCACGGAAGTTCTTCACGATGGAGAACAGGTAGTCCCAGCGGCCGGCGTTCAGGCCCGCGGCGTGGTCGCGCAGCTCGTAGAGGATCTCCTCCATCTCGTACGCGGCCGTGATGGTCTCGATCAGGACGGTGGCGCGGACGGTGCCCTGCGGGATGCCGACGTAGTCCTGGGCGAAGACGAACACGTCGTTCCACAGGCGGGCTTCGAGGTGCGACTCGGTCTTCGGCAGGTAGAAGTACGGGCCCTTGCCGAGGTCGAGCAGCCGCTGCGCGTTGTGGAAGAAGTACAGGCCGAAGTCGACGAAGGCGCCGGGGACGGCCCGGCCGTCGGCGTCGACCAGGTGCCGCTCGTCCAGGTGCCAGCCGCGCGGGCGCATGACGACGGTCGCCAGCTCCTCGTTCGGCCGCAGGGCGTACGACTTGCCGGTGCGCTCGTCGGTGAAGTCGATGCTGCGGGTGTAGGCGTCGATCAGGTTGGCCTGGCCGAGGACGACGTTCTCCCAGGTGGGCGCGGAGGCGTCCTCGAAGTCGGCGAGCCAGACCTTCGCGCCCGAGTTGAGCGCGTTGATGGTCATCTTGCGGTCGGTGGGGCCGGTGATCTCGACGCGCCGGTCGTTCAGCGCGGCCGGGGCCGGGGCGACCTTCCAGGAGTCGTCCGCGCGGACGGCGGCCGTCTCCGGGAGGAAGTCGAGCGTGGAGGTGCGGGCGATCTCGGCGCGGCGCTCGGCCCGGCGGGCCAGGAGTTCGTCACGGCGCGGGGTGAACCGCCGGTGCAGCTCCGCCACGAAGGCGAGCGCCGCGTCCGTGAGGACCTCCTCCTGCCGGGGCAGGGGCTCGGCGTCGACGATGGCCAGCGGGGACGGCGCTGGTGCGGACATGAGCTGTCACTTCCTTCAGCGGTGGCACCGGGTGCCTAGTGGCACGTATAGGGCAAACAGCGCCCGCTGTGCGGTCGGACGCTTCTGAACAGTGGATAGTAGTTTCCTCATTGTGGAACTTCAATGGTTTGTTGATGTCGAGATTCTCTGAGTCGAGGCAAGGTGGCGCTCGGTGCCACCCCGTTCACTCAAGGTGGCTCAGATCGGCCTCGGTGTCGATGTCGTACGGCTCGGCGACGTCCGCGCACTCCACGAGCCGGATCCGGTCCTCGTGCGCCGTGAGGTAGGCCCGCGCCCCGCGGTCCCCGGTGGCCGTCTCCGCGATCCCCGCCCAGTGCGCGGCACCGAACAGCACCGGATGCCCGCGCACCCCGTCATAGGCGGCCGAGACCAGCGATTTCTCGCCCTCGTACGCCCCGAGCACCCGGGCCACCGCGGCGGGCCCGATACCGGGCTGGTCGACCAGGCCGACCAGGGCCGCGCGCACGCCCGTACCGGCGAGCGACGCCAGTCCGGCGCGCAGGGACGACCCCATGCCCTCGGCCCAGTCCGGGTTGTCCACGAGCACACAGCCGGCCAGCTCGGCGCGGTCCCTCACCTCGTCCGCCCGGGCGCCCAGCACGACATGGATCCGCGCGCACCCGGCCGCCCGCAGTACCCCGACCGCGTGCTCCACCAGGGGTCGCCCCCGGTGCGGCAGCAGCGCCTTGGGGCGCCCGCCGAGCCGTCTGCCGCCGCCGGCGGCGAGCAGCAGTCCCGCGACATCCGCCTGAAGACCCTGGTTGTCCGTCATGGGTCCTGCATACCCGACGGCGCCGGAACCGGCCGGATTTTCCGGCGCCGATTCCCATGGGCTGAATTTCGGTCCGCGCTGTGGCGCTCCCGCACGGGGTGGCGTTTACTGACCCGCGCACGACGGCGTGCCTGGGGGGAGGGCTGTGTTGCGGAGCTTGGGGCAGAGGCCAGTGACCGTCAGCGACGAGGACCGGAGAGTGGCGGAACTGCGGACCGCGGTGTCCCGGCTGCGCCGCGAACTCGCCGTGCTCCCCTCCGACTTCCCCGACCGCGCCATCGCCGAGGACGAGCTGGCGGCCCTCGCGGCCATGGCCACCGGCGGCCGCCCGGAGATCCCCCGCCTGCGCGGCTCCCTGTTACTGATCGCGGGCGCGATCGGCTCGGTCAGCGCGCTGGCGCGGGGTCTGCGGGAGGTCCGTGAGGCGGTGGACCTGTTCGGGGAGCCGCCGTTCCGGTGAGCGGTGCACGGAGCGCGGACCGGTCTCGGGTCCCTCGCCCGCCCGCCCCGTACACGCCGACGGGCCGCACGCAGGAGCTGGCGTGCGGCCCGTCGGCGATGTGCCGGTGCTAAGAGCACGTGTTGTTCGACGGGGAGTTCGTGGAAGCGGTGGAGACCTGGGTCGGGCCGGGGCCGATCGCGATGCCCCCGATGAAGTCCGGCGTGACGACGGTGGCCACCGCCGCCAGGGTCGCGGGCACGTCGACGAGGCTGAACGTCGACTGGTTCTGGCAGTTGACGAACTTGATGCCCTGGTCGGTGGCGCTGGTGCCGGTGCCGGTGCCCAGAGACGGGGCGGCGACCGCCACCCCGGCCAGGACCTGGGAGCCGAGCACTGCGACGGCGGCCGCCATGGGGATGAGAGCCTTCACGTGGATGAGCCTCCGAAAGAAGGTCGATTCGGTGAAACTCATCATGAAGGGGAATATTGGGACACATGGGGCGCGGCATGCCTTGTCGTGCCGAATGACATCCGAACGGAGTATGGCGGGACCGCCCGGGTGTGGTCCCCGTCGCCCGGGCTCAGGCGCCCGAACTCGCCAGCGCCTGGGACAGTTCCCTCGCCACCTGCTGCAGCACCGGCACGATCTTCTCCGTCGCCGCCTCGGTGACCCGTCCCGCCGGCCCGGAGATGGAGATCGCCGCGGCCGTCGGGGAGTCGGGTACGGACACCGCGAGGCACCGAACCCCTATCTCCTGCTCGTTGTCGTCGACGGCGTACCCCAGCTGCCGTACGTCGTCCAGCGCCGCCAGGAAACCGTCGGGGGTCGTGATGGTCTTCTCGGTCGCGGCCGGCATCCCCGTACGGGCCA
Source organism: Streptomyces sp. NPDC046727 (assembly GCF_040645635.1). Classification (NCBI taxonomy): domain Bacteria; kingdom Bacillati; phylum Actinomycetota; class Actinomycetes; order Kitasatosporales; family Streptomycetaceae; genus Streptomyces; species Streptomyces sp. NPDC046727. The sequence goes on along the minus strand of NZ_JBEYYR010000011.1, from coordinate 84,548 downwards.
GCAGCGCCCGCACCTCGTCGTCCGGCACCCCGGCGAGCAGCGCCTTGCCCACGCCGGTCGAGTGCGGCAGCACCCGTCGGCCCACCTCGGTGAACATCCGCATCGAGTGCTTCGACGGCACCTGCGCCACGTACACGATCTCGTCCCCGTCGAGCAGCGCCATGTTCGCCGTCTCGCCGGTCTCCTCCACCAGCCGGGCCAGATACGGCCGCGCCCAGGTGCCGAGCAGCCGGGACGCGGACTCGCCGAGCCGGATCAGGCGGGGGCCGAGCGCGTACCGCCGGTTGGCCTGCTGGCGCACGTAGCCGCAGGCGACCAGCGTGCGCATCAGCCGGTGGATGGTCGGCAGGGGCAGCCCGCTGGCGGCGGACAGCTCGCTCAGGCCCACCTCGCCGCCCGCGTCCGCCATCCGCTCAAGCAGGTCGAAGGCGCGCTCCAGGGACTGCACCCCGCCGGCGGCGGAGGGCTTCGCGGAGTCGGTGGTGCTGGCGCTGGACGTCGGCACGGCGCGTTCCTTTCGGGACTGGCGGGAGGGCAGAAGCCTACCCGGCAGCCGGTTGACTCCCTGCTTGTACATAGCTACGTTCTGCCTGCTGGAATTCTAATTCCGCTTTGTGGAAACGTCCAGAGGGTGCGCCTCTGTCGCGCTGTCCGGAAGTGTGCCCCTTGACGAGGGGGAAGCGGGAGTGAAGACTCCTTCAACAGAACGTTGAAATCCGCTTCGTGGGTGTTCATCCCGTTTCCTGGATGTAAGCGGCGGTGGAGAGAGGGGTTCGGGTGTCCGACGCTGAACTGGTGCTGCGCTCGACGCGCGTGATCACTCCGGAAGGTACGCGGGCCGCCACGGTCACCGTGTCCGCGGGCAGGATCACGGCCGTGCTGCCGTACGACGCCGAGGTCCCGGCCACGGCCCGGCTGGAGGACGTCGGCGACCACGTCGTGCTGCCCGGCCTGGTCGACACCCACGTGCACGTCAACGACCCGGGCCGCACCGAGTGGGAGGGCTTCTGGACGGCCACCCGCGCGGCGGCGGCCGGCGGCATCACCACGCTGATCGACATGCCGCTCAACTCCCTGCCGCCGACGACCACGGTCGACAACCTGCGCGTCAAGCAGGACGTGGCCCGGGACAAGGCGCACATCGACGTCGGCTTCTGGGGCGGCGCCCTGCCCGACAACGTCAAGGACCTGAGCCCGCTGCACGACGCCGGGGTCTTCGGCTTCAAGGCGTTCCTCTCCCCGTCCGGCGTGGACGAGTTCCCGCACCTCGACCAGGACCGGCTCGCCCAGTCCCTGGCGGAGATCGCCGGCTTCGACGGGCTGCTGATCGTGCACGCCGAGGACCCGCACCACCTGGCCGCCGCCCCGCAACAGGGCGGCCCGAGGTACGCCGACTTCCTCGCCTCCCGCCCGCGCGACGCCGAGGACACCGCCATCGCGAACCTCATCGCGCAGGCCCGGCGGCTGAACGCGCGCGTGCACGTGCTGCACCTGTCCTCCAGCGACGCCCTGCCGCTGATCCGCGCCGCCCGCGCCGAGGGCGTCCGCATCACCGTGGAGACCTGCCCGCACTACCTCACCCTGACCGCCGAGGAAGTCCCGGACGGCGCCAGCGAGTTCAAGTGCTGCCCGCCCATCCGCGAGGCCGGCAACCGGGACCTGCTCTGGGCGGCCCTCGCCGACGGCACCATCGACTGCGTGGTCACCGACCACTCGCCGTCCACGGCCGACCTGAAGACGGACGACTTCGCCACCGCGTGGGGCGGCATCTCCGGCCTCCAGCTGAGCCTGTCCGCCGTATGGACCGAGGCCCGCAGGCGCGGTCACACCCTGGAGGACGTCGTCCGCTGGATGTCCACGCGGACCGCCGCCCTGGTCGGCCTCGGCCAGAAGGGCGCCATCGAGGCCGGCCGCGACGCCGACTTCGCCGTCCTCGCCCCCGACGAGACCTTCACCGTCGACCCGGCCGGCCTCCAGCACCGCAACCGGGTCACCGCCTACGCCGGCAAGACCCTGCACGGCGTAGTCAAGTCCACCTGGCTGCGCGGCGAACGCATCGTCGCCGACGGCACCTTCACCGAGCCGAAGGGGCGCCTCCTCACCAGGACCCACTGACTCCCACCCACCGAGCTTCGAAAGGCAGACCTGATCACTGTGACGGCGATACCGAGTTTCACCGGCGACGCGAACCCCTACGGAGGCGGCGACCCGTACGCGGACTACCGCACCGCCGACTTCCCCTTCACCCAGTACGCCAACCTCGCCGACCGGCAGCTCGGCGCCGGTGTCATCGCCGCCAACGACGAGTTCTTCGCCCAGCGGGAGAACCTGCTGGTGCCCGAGCGGGCCGAGTTCGACCCCGAGCACTTCGGCCACAAGGGCAAGATCATGGACGGCTGGGAGACCCGCCGGCGCCGCGGTGCCTCCAGCGAGCACCCGTGGCCGACCGCCGAGGACCACGACTGGGCGCTGGTCCGGCTCGGCGCGCCCGGGGTGATCCGCGGGATCGTCGTCGACACCGCCCACTTCCGCGGCAACTACCCGCAGGCCGTCTCGGTCGAGGGCGCCTCCGTACCCGGTTCCCCGTCCCCGGAGGAGCTGCTGGGCGACGACGTGAAGTGGACGACCCTGGTCCCGCGCACCCCGGTCGGCGGGCACGCGGCGAACGGCTTCGCCGTCTCGGCCGAGCAGCGCTTCACGCACCTGCGGATCAACCAGCACCCGGACGGCGGCATCGCCCGTCTGCGCGTGTACGGCGAGGTCGTCCCGGACCCGCAGTGGCTGGCGGTCCTCGGCACCTTCGACGTGGTCGCCCTGGAGAACGGCGGCCAGGTCGAGGACGCCTCCAACCTCTTCTACTCGCCGGCCACCAACACCATCCAGCCGGGCCGCTCCCGCAAGATGGACGACGGCTGGGAGACCCGGCGCCGCCGCGACCAGGGCAACGACTGGATCCGCTACCGGCTCGCCGCCCAGTCCCAGATCCGCGCGATCGAGATCGACACCGCCTATCTGAAGGGCAACAGCGCCGGCTGGGCGTCGGTCTCCGTGAAGGACGGCGAGGACGGCGAGTGGACCGAGGTCCTCCCGCGCACCCGCCTCCAGCCCGACACCAACCACCGCTTCGTGCTGCCCGAGCCGGCGGTCGGCACGCACGCGCGGATCGACATCTTCCCCGACGGCGGCATCTCCCGGCTGCGCCTGTTCGGCTCCCTGACCGAGCAGGGCGCGAGCGGCCTCGCCGTCCGCCACCAGGAACTGGGCGGCTGATCCCCGCCCACGCGCGCGTGGGACGCCCCGGCCGGGACAGCACCGGGGCGTCCCGCACCTCACCCGCACGGAGTCTTGGTCCCGCCGGTCCGGAACTCTTTCGTCCACCTCTCGCGTTGTCTCCCACGTGACCCTTCAGCAAGAGATCGTCGGCAACGCCATGCAGATGGCGGTCGTCAACCTGCACCCCGGCCAGACCGTGTACTGCGAGGCCGGAAAGTTCCTTTTCAAGACGGCGAACGTGACCATGGAGACGCGGCTGTCCGGCCCGTCGGCGGGCGGCGGGCAGCAGCAGGGCGGCTCGGGCGGCATGGGCGGCCTGCTGCGCCAGGCCATGGGTACCGCCATGCAGGTCGGCCAGCGCGTGCTCGCCGGTGAGTCGCTGGCCTTCCAGTACTTCACCGCGCAGGGCGGCGAGGGCACGGTCGGCTTCGCGGGCGTGCTCCCCGGTGAGATGCGTGCCCTGGAGCTGGACGGCACGCGCGCGTGGTTCGCCGAGAAGGACGCCTTCGTGGCCGCCGAGTCCAGCGTCGAGTTCGGCATCGCCTTCCAGGGCGGCCGTACGGGCATGAGCGGCGGCGAGGGCTTCGTCCTGGAGAAGTTCACCGGGCGCGGCACGGTGATCATCGCCGGCGCGGGCAACTTCATCGACCTGAACCCGGCGGACTTCGGCGGCCGTATCGAGGTCGACACCGGCTGCGTGGTCGCCTTCGAGGAGGGCATCCAGTATGGCGTCCAGCGCGTCGGCGGCCTCAACCGGCAGGGGATCATGAACGCCGTCTTCGGCGGCGAGGGCCTGTCCCTGGCCACCCTGGAGGGCAACGGCCGGGTGATCCTGCAGTCCCTCACCATCGAGGGCCTCGCCAACGCCCTGAAGAAGGCCCAGGGCGGCGACAAGCAGGGCCCGACCGGCGGACTGTTCTCGACGCACACGGGCTGAACCGGCTCGCGGCAGGTTAACTTCCCGAAAACTCATCGGACTTGATGGGAAAATCTTCAACTTTGACGTTGACATGTCAACGTCTACGCGCGTCATCATGGGGCATGAGATTCCCCCCACGTGCCACACGCGTCGGCGCCGCAGCCGCGCTCCTGTCCGCCCTCCTCGTGGGCGGCACCGTCACCGCCACCACGGCGGACGCCGCAGCCGCGTCGGTCGGCAGCATCTGCTACGGCGACCTGCCGTCGCAGGCCTACGACACCCTGCGCCTGATCGAGCAGGGCGGCCCCTTCCCGTACTCGCAGGACGGGATCGTCTTCCAGAACCGGGAGAGCGTCCTGCCCAAGCAGTCGTCCGGCTACTACCACGAGTACACGGTGAAGACCCCCGGCTCCTCCACCCGCGGTGCCCGGCGCATCGTCACGGGTGAGGAGTACCAGGAGGACTACTACACCGCCGACCACTACGCCACGTTCGACCTGATCGACTACGGCTGCTGAGTCCGGCCCGGCCCGAGGGAACGGTGCGTCCGGCCGGGGGCCGGTCCGCGCTCAGCCGGACCCCCGGCTCTCCGCGGCGGCGAACAGGGCGAACGCGAGCACCACGAGCGCGACGCTCGCGTAGACCTCGTAGCCGTCGAGGAAGCCGAGCCGCTGCACGAGACCCACGTGCCAGTCGGTGAACTCGTGCACCAGGCCCAGCACGCCCTGCACCAGGGCGATGAACCCGAGAAGTTCCAGTAGCTGTTTCACGGTACGACTCTCGCCCCGCGGCCTCCCCCCACACATCGGCCGCGGGGCGAGTACCCGGCGCCGAAAGGCTGCGCCTCGGCCGGCGGGCGGCACCCAAAGTCCACGGCGGTGCGACTTTGGTCGGTCTTCCCCGGGCGTTCGGTCGGCGATCCCGGGCGGGGAGCGGCGGCGGGGTGCGATCCGTGCGTAGATTTGTCGACCGTGAGCGATGACGAACAGGCGCGGGCGCCGAAGGGGTTCACCGGCCGCCGGTGGCTGTTCCCCTCCGCCCTGATCCACGAACTGGACCCGGACGCCGGCGGCACCGGCCGGCGGCCCCGGCGCACGGCGCGCGACTGGGTCGTCGACTTCGTCTGCTTCCTCCTGGCCGTCCTCATCGGCCTGGCGGCGGCACAGTCCCTGTCCAAGGAGGCCGGGCTGCCGCACGCCCTCGTCGTCCTCGACCAGACGCTGGGCGCCCTGGCCTGCGGCGCGGTCTGGCTGCGCCGCCGGTGGCCGGTCGGACTCGCCGTCGCGCTGATCCCGGTCGGCCTGCTGTCCGACAGCTCGGGCGGCGCGGCGATGGTCGCCCTGTTCACGCTCGCCGTGCACCGGCCCTTCCGGTACGTGGCCTGGATCGGCGGCGTCGAACTCGCGCTGATCCCGCTCTACTACTGGGTGCGGCCCGACCCCGACCTGCCCTACGCCGGGATCGTCGCGTTCACCGCGCTGCTGACCGTGTCGGTCATCGGCTGGGGCATGTTCGTCCGCTCCAAGCGCATGCTGATGCTGAGCCTCAGGGACCGGGCGCACCGCGCGGAGACCGAGGCCCGGCTCCGTGCGGAGCAGGCGCAGCGCCTGGCCCGCGAGGCCATCGCCCGCGAGATGCACGACGTGCTCGCGCACCGGCTGACCCTGCTCAGCGTGCACGCGGGCGCCCTGGAGTTCCGGCCGGACGCGCCCCGCGAGGAGATCGCGCGGGCCGCCGGGGTGATCCGGGAGAGCGCCCACGAGGCCCTCCAGGACCTGCGGGAGATCATCGGCGTGCTCCGGGCCGGCGAGTCCGAGGAGTCGTCCGGCGGTCGTCCCCAGCCGACGCTGGCCGCGCTGGACGCCCTCGTCGCCGAGTGCCGCGAGGCCGGCATGAAGGTCGCCCTGGACCATCGCGTCGCCGACCCGGCCGGCGTCCCCGCCTCCGTCGGCCGCACCGCGTACCGCATCGCCCAGGAGGCCCTGACCAACGCCCGCAAGCACGCCCCCGGCACCGAGGTCACCGTCCGCCTCACCGGAACCCCCGGCGACGGCCTCACGGTCACCGTCACCAACCCCGCTCCGCCCGCCGAGGTCCCTCCCGTCCCCGGCTCCGGCCAGGGCCTGATCGGCCTCACGGAACGCGCCGCACTGGCGGGAGGCCACCTGGAGCACGGCGCGCGGCCCGACGGCGGGTTCGAGGTCAGGGGGTGGCTGCCGTGGCCGGGGGCCTGAGAGAGGTCGTCGCCGCGCCCGTTCCTCCGCTGCCCCTCCCCGCCCGTGATTACGTAACCCCATGACTGCGACGCCGATCAGACTCCTCCTCGTGGACGACGACCCCCTCGTACGCGCCGGCCTGGCGCTGATGATCGGAGGGGCCGAGGACATCGAGGTCGTCGGGGAGGCCGCCGACGGCGCGGAGGCCGAGGAACTCGTCCGCCGGACCCGGCCGGACGTCGTCCTGATGGACATCCGGATGCCGTCGGTGGACGGGATCACCGCGACGCGTCGGCTGCGCGCCCGGCCGGACGCACCGCAGGTCGTCGTGCTCACCACGTTCCACGCCGACGAACAGGTGCTGCACGCCCTGCGCGCCGGAGCCGCCGGCTTCGTCCTGAAGGACACCCCGCCCGCCGAGATCGTCCACGCCGTGCGCCGGGTCGCCGCCGGCGACCCGGTCCTGTCGCCCGCCGTCACCCGGCAGCTGATGCGGCACGCGGCCGGTACCGCCGCCGACACCCGGCAGACCCGCGCGCGGGAACGGCTGGCCGTCCTCAACGACCGGGAACGCGAGGTCGCGGTCGCCGTCGGCCGCGGACTCGCCAACGCCGCCATCGCCGCCGAACTCTTCATCAGCGTGGCCACGGTCAAGGCCCACGTCTCCCGGATCCTCGCCAAGCTCGACCTCGACAACCGCGTCCAGATCGCGCTGCTCGCCTACGACGCGGGACTGCCGGAGAACGGCGGCGACGGGCACTAGACGGGCGCCGTGCGCGTTGTCCCGGTGACGGGAGACACCCGGCAGGACCTCGGGGGAGTCCGAAAGGGGAGCGATGAGCCATGAGCGCTGACCAGGTGCTCGACCTGAGCGCGTACGGCGAGCAACTGCGCCGCGACCCCCACCCGGTGTACGCGCGCCTGCGCGAACGGGGCCCCGTCCACCGGCTCCGCCTGCCCGCCACAGGCGGCACCTGCGACACCTGACTGGTCGTGGGGTACCAGGAGGCGCGGGCCGCGCTCGCCGACCCCCGGCTGTCCCACGACGGCTCCGGCATCGGCGTGCGCCTCCTGGACGAGGAGCTGATCGGCACGTACCTGCTGGTCGCCGACCCGCCGCGGCACACCCGGCTGCGCGGCCTCGTGGCGCGCGCGTTCACCATGCGCCGGGTGGAGGACCTGCGCCCGCGCATCCAGCGGATCACCGACGACCTGCTGGACGCGATGCTGCCGCACGGCCGGGCCGATCTCATCGACGCGCTCGCGTACCCGCTGCCGATCACCGTCATCAGCGAACTGCTCGGCATCCCGGAGACGGACCGCGCGGAGTTCCGGAGGAGGTCCGCGGAGCTGGTCGCGCCCAGGAGGCACTGCGCTGGGAGGGCCCGGTGGAGACGACCGCGTTCCGGTACGCCGCCGAGCCCCTGGAGATCGGGGGCGCCCTCATCGAACGGGGCGAGTACTGCCTGGGCGCACCCCCGGCCCGCCTGGAGGGCAGGATCGCGGTCGGCTCGCTCCTGGACCGGGCCCCGGCCCTCGCCCTGGACGGCGATCCGGGCGACTGGCTGCCGGGCCTGCTCGTGCGGGGCGTGAGAAGCCTGCCGGTGCGCTGGTAGCGGTGCGGGCGGTCCGGTGGTGAGGGTGGGCGAGTGCCGGGGGTGTCCGCTGGGCCCTGCGCCGGCGGCCGTGCGTGAGAAGGGTGCCGGTGTGCCGGTAGCGAGGCCGGCGCGCCGGCGGCGGCGTGCGAGTGCCGCAGGCGTCCGCTCAGCCCTGCGTCGGTCGGACCCGGTTCGGGATTTCCGCGAGCGGCACCGGTCGGTGTTCCCGGCGGGAGGTCTCGCAGGCCTCGGCGATCCGCAGGGCCTGCAGGGCCTCGTGGCCGTCGCAGGGGTTGGGGCGCTCGCCGCGTACCAGCTCCACGAAGGCGTTCAGCTCGGCCTCGTAGGCGGGCCCGAACCGTTCCAGGAAGCCGGTCCACGGCTTGTCCGCGGGCGGTGGCCCGGTCGGCTCGGTGGAGGCGAGGGGCGTACGGTCGTCCAGGCCCACCACCGCCGTGTCGCGCTCCCCGGCCAGCTCCATGCGGACGTCGTAGCCCGCGCCGTTCAGCCGGGTCGCCGTCGCCGTGGCCAGGGTGCCGTCGTCCAGCATGAGCAGCGCCGCGCCCGTGTCGACGTCACCGGCCTCGCGGAACATCGGCGGACCGGCGTCGGAGCCGGTGGCGTAGACGTCGAGCACCTCGCGGCCCGTCACCCAGCGCAGCACGTCGAAGTCGTGGATCAGCGTGTCCCGGAACAGGCCGCCGGACAGCGGCAGCCACTGGGCCGGGGGAGGGGACTGGTCGCAGGTCATGGCCCGTACGGTGTGCAGCCGGCCGAGCCGGCCCGTGCGGACGGCCTCGCGGGCGCCGGCGTAGCCCGCGTCGAACCGCCGCTGGAAGCCCATCTGCAGCACCGTCCCGGCCGACTCCACCTCGGTGAGGGCGTGCAGGGTGCCGGGCAGGTCCAGCGCGATCGGTTTCTCGCAGAAGACCGGCAGGCCCGAGCGGGCCGCCCGGCCGATCAGTTCGGCGTGGGCCGAGGTCGCGGTGGTGATCACCACCGCGTCCACGCCCCACTTGAAGATCTCGTCCACGCCCGGCGCCGCCGTCTCGCCCAGCCGGTGCGCCAGCGCCTGCGCCCGCGCCGGGTCCGAGTCGGTCAGGATCAGGGACCCGACCTCGCGATGGCGGCTGAGCGTCCTCGCGTGAAGGGTTCCGATGCGGCCCGTACCGATGACCCCGATGCGCATGGAAACAAAGTGAGGGCCGACCCCGTACGCTGTCAATGCGTATGTCCGGACAATCGGACTACACAACTTCCCGTCAACCATGCACAGGGCTACGCTCGGGCCCGTGCCGAAACCAGATGTGGACCCGACCGTGTCGCTCGACCTCCGTGTGGACCGTAGCTCCCCGGTGCCGTTGTACTTCCAGCTCTCCCAGCAGCTGGAGGCCGCCATCGAGCACGGCAGTCTCACCCCGGGCAGCCTGCTGGGCAACGAGATCGAGCTGGCCGCACGGCTCGGCCTGTCCCGGCCGACCGTCCGCCAGGCCATCCAGTCCCTGGTCGACAAGGGGCTCCTCGTCCGGCGCCGGGGCGTGGGCACGCAGGTCGTGCACAGTCAGGTCAAGCGCCCGCTGGAACTGAGCAGCCTCTACGACGACCTGGAGGCGGCCGGCCAGCGCCCCGCGACCAAGGTGCTGGTCAACACGGTCGTCCCGGCCTCCGCCGAGGTCGCCGCCGCGCTCGGGGTCGCCGAGGGCAGCGACGTCCACCGCATCGAGCGGCTCCGCCTCGCGCACGGCGAACCGATGGCCTACCTGATCAACCACCTGCCGCCGGGCCTGCTCGACCTGGACACCGACCAGCTGGAGGCCACGGGACTGTACCGGCTGATGCGCTCCGCCGGGATCACCCTGCACAGCGCCCGCCAGTCCATCGGCGCCCGCGGCGCCACGGCCGCCGAGGCCGAGCGGCTCGGCGAGGCCGAGGGCGCCCCGCTGCTCACCATGCGGCGCACCACCTTCGACGACACCGGCCGCGCGGTCGAGTACGGCGACCACACCTACCGCCCGAGCCGCTACTCCTTCGAGTTCCAGCTGCTCGTCCGGCCTTGACCGCCCCTCCGGCATTGGTCTCAATGTCCGGACAATGTGACCGGTCTGCGGTCCCCGGTCGTGTCACGGGTGTTCCCTGTGTTCGATACTGAAGTGTTTGGGGCAGGTGAGGCCGCCGCCGGGACACGCCGACGGTGAGGTCGCCCGCCCCTTACGCACGTCAGCAAGAGCACAGCAAGAAGGGCACGGCCTCGTGGCACGGTTTCGGACCTGGGTAGGCATAGCGCTGGCGGGGGCACTCTCCGTGTCCCTGGCGGCGTGCAGCAGCACCGGAGGCAAGCGGGCGGAGGACGCCCGCAAGGCCGCCGCGGCCCAGGGGCGGGCGGCGGTGAACACCCCCCGCTGGACCTTCGCGATGATCACCCACTCCGGAGACGGCGACACCTTCTGGGACATCGTGCAGAGCGGCGCCAAGCAGGCCGCCGTCAAGGACAACATCAACTTCCTGTACTCGCACGACGACGAGGCCCAGCAGCAGGCCCAGCTGGTGGACGCGGCCGTCGACAAGAAGGTCGACGCCATCATCGTCACCCTCGCCAAGCCGGACGCCATGAAGGCCGCCGTGGCCCGCGCCGAGAAGGCCGGGATCCCGGTGATCACGGTGAACTCCGGTTCCGAGGAGTCCAAGGCCTTCGGCGCCCTCACCCACATCGGCCAGGACGAGACCGTCGCCGGCGAGGCCGTCGGCGACGAGCTGAACAAGCGCGGCAGGAAGAAGGCCCTGTGCGTGCTGCACGAGCAGGGCAACGTCGGCCACGAGCAGCGCTGCGACGGCGTCGCCAAGACCTTCCACGGCACGCTGCGCAAGCTGTACGTCAACGGCACCAACATGCCCGACGTGCAGTCCGCGATCGAGGCCAAGCTCCAGGCGGACAAGTCCCTCGACGCCGTCGTCACCCTCGGCGCGCCCTACGCCGACACCGCCGTCAAGGCGAGGACGGACGCGGGCAGCAAGGCCGAGATCGACACCTTCGACCTCAACGCCAAGGTCGCGGCCTCCCTGAAGGACGGCACCCTCGGCTTCGCCGTGGACCAGCAGCCGTACCTCCAGGGCTACCAGGCCGTCGACCTGCTGTGGCTGTACAAGTACAACGGCGACGTCCTCGGCGGCGGCAGGCCGGTCCTGACCGGCCCGCAGATCATCACCAAGGACCAGGCGCCGGCGCTGGCGGAGTACACCGAGCGGGGCACCCGATGACCGCGACCCTGGACAAGACCGCTGACGAAAGGATTCTGCAGACCTCGCCGCTGCGGAAGCTGCTCGCCCGCCCGGAACTGGGCTCGGTCGTCGGCGCCCTCGCGGTCTTCGTCGTCTTCGCCGTCGCCGCCGACGGCTTCCTGCGCGCCTCCAGCCTCAGCACGGTCCTGTACGCCTCGTCGACGATCGGCATCATGGCCGTACCCGTGGCCCTGCTGATGATCGGCGGCGAGTTCGACCTGTCAGCGGGCGTCATGGTGACGTCGTCCGCGCTGATCTCGTCGATGTTCAGCTACCAGATGACGGCGAACACCTGGGTCGGCGTGGGCGTCTCGCTGCTGGTCACCCTGGCCGTCGGCGCCTTCAACGGCTTCCTGCTCACCCGGACCAGGCTGCCCAGCTTCATCGTCACGCTGGGCACCTTCCTGATGCTGACCGGCATGAACCTCGGCTTCACCAAGCTGATCGACGGCACGGTCTCCACCAAGACCATCGCCGACATGGAGGGCTTCCCGAGCGCCCACGCCGTCTTCGCCTCCACGCTCACCCTCGGCGGCGTCGACGTCAAGGTCACCATCCTGTGGTGGCTCGGCCTGGTCGCCCTCGCCTCCTGGATCCTGCTGCGCACCCGCACCGGCAACTGGATCTTCGCCGTCGGCGGCAACGAGGACGCGGCCCGCGCGGTCGGCGTCCCCGTCGCCAAGACCAAGATCGGCCTCTACATGGGCGTCGCGTTCGGCGCCTGGATCTCCGGCCAGCACCTGCTCTTCTCCTTCGACGCCGTCCAGTCCGGCGAGGGCGTCGGCAACGAGCTGATCTACATCATCGCGGCCGTCATCGGCGGCTGCCTGATCACCGGCGGCCACGGCAGCGCGGTCGGCTCGGCCGTGGGCGCGCTCCTGTTCGGCATGACCAGCAAGGGCATCGTCTTCGCCGAGTGGAACCCCGACTGGTTCAAGTTCTTCCTCGGAGCGATGCTGCTCCTCGCGACCCTGCTCAACGCCTGGGTCCGCAAGCGCGCGGAGGCCACCAAGTGACACTCGTCGAGCTGACCGACGTCAGCAAGCACTACGGCACGGTCCGCGCCCTGGAAGGGGTCTCCCTGGAGGTCCACGCGGGGGAGATCACCTGCGTCCTCGGCGACAACGGCGCGGGCAAGTCGACGCTGATCAAGACGATCGCGGGCCTGCACCGGCACGACGGCGGCACCCTGCGCATCGAGGGGGAGGAGACCACCCTCTCCTCCCCGCGCGAGGCTCTGGACCGGGGCATCGCCACGGTCTACCAGGACCTGGCCGTCGTCCCCCTGATGCCGGTCTGGCGCAACTTCTTCCTCGGTTCCGAGCCCCGCACCGGCGTCGGCCCCTTCAAGCGCCTCGACACCGACCTCATGCGCCGCACCACCCGCGAGGCGCTGCTGCGCATGGGCATCGACCTCCGCGACGTCGACCAGCCCATCGGCACGCTGTCGGGTGGCGAGCGCCAGTGTGTCGCCATCGCGAGGGCGGTCCACTTCGGCGCGAAGGTCCTGATCCTGGACGAGCCGACGGCGGCACTGGGTGTGAAGCAGTCCGGTGTGGTCCTGAAATATGTGGCGGCGGCACGGGACGAGGGCCTGGGTGTTGTCTTGATCACCCACAACCCGCATCACGCGTACCTGGTGGGCGACCGCTTCGTACTCCTGCGGAGGGGCACGATGGTGGGCAATCACACACGGGACGAGATCACCCTGGACGAGCTGACCAAGCAGATGGCGGGTGGAGCCGACCTGGACGCTCTGGTCCACGAACTGCAACGCACCTGAGGGGCGCGGGGGTGTGCCGATCCGCGGCTCCGCCGCGGGGCGCGAGCAACCGAAACGGACCCGCACCCGGCAACGCTCGCGCACGCCCCTCTTCTGCCCCGCACAGCACCCACCCCCACGGTGAGGCAGAATCGACCAACGATGAGCACCTACCGCGACCTCACCGCCCCCATCGGCTCCCGCCGAGCCCCGGTCCTGCGCACCGTAGGCACACGAGAGCGTCGGTCACACCTGACCGCACCCCGCGTGCCCACGGTCGGGATCGACATCGGCGGCACCAAGGTCATGGCGGGCGTCGTGGACGCCGACGGCAACATCCTGGAGAAACTCCGCACGGAGACCCCGGACAAGTCCAAGAGCCCCAAGGTCGTCGAGGACACCATCGTCGAGCTGGTCCTGGACCTGTCCGACCGGCACGACGTGCACGCGGTCGGTATCGGCGCCGCCGGCTGGGTCGACGCCGACCGCAACCGCGTCCTGTTCGCCCCCCACCTGTCCTGGCGCAACGAACCCCTCCGCGACCGCATCGCCGACCGGCTCGCCGTGCCCGTCCTCGTGGACAACGACGCCAACACCGCCGCCTGGGCGGAGTGGCGCTTCGGCGCCGGCCGCGGCGAGGACCACCTCGTCATGATCACCCTCGGCACCGGCATCGGCGGCGCCATCCTGGAGGACGGCCAGGTCAAGCGGGGCAAGTTCGGCGTCGCCGGCGAGTTCGGCCATATGCAGGTCGTGCCCGGCGGCCACCGCTGCCCGTGCGGCAACCGCGGCTGCTGGGAGCAGTACAGCTCCGGCAACGCGCTCGTCCGGGAGGCCAAGGAGCTGGCCGTGGCGGACTCCCCGGTGGCCTACGGGATCATCGAGCACGTCAAGGGCAACGTCGACGACATCACCGGCCCGATGATCACCGAGCTGGCCCGCGAGGGCGACGCGATGTGCGTGGAGCTGCTCCAGGACATCGGCCAGTGGCTCGGCGTCGGCATCGCCAACCTCGCCGCCGCCCTCGACCCGTCGTGCTTCGTGATCGGCGGCGGCGTCAGCGCCGCCGACGACCTGCTCATCGGCCCCGCCCGGGACGCCTTCAAGCGCCACCTCACCGGCCGCGGCTACCGCCCCGAGGCCCGCATCACCCGCGCCCAGCTCGGCCCCGAGGCCGGCATGGTGGGCGCCGCCGACCTGGCCCGGCTGGTCGCCCGCCGGTTCCGCCGCGCCAAGCGGCGCCGGGTCGAGCGCTACGAGCGGTACGAGCGGTACGTCCAGGGCCGCCGCGACCGGGACAGCGCATGACGCCGTCGCTGCCCCACCAGGGCGGCCCGCCGGACGAGCCGCAGCGGCCCGCCGAGGACCCGCGGCACAAGGCCAGACGCCGGGCGCTCACCCTGCTGATCATCGTCCTGCTGATCGGCGTCCCGGCCGGCTACCTGGTGATCTCCGCGAACCAGAGCCGCAACAGCGGCAAGGACAAGGAGGAGAAGTACTCCGCGACGGGCCTCACCGCCGGCTGGCCGTCCAAGGTGCAGCGCCGCCTCTACCAGGTGACCGTCCCGCATCCCGCCGACGACATCGCGTACTACGAGACGAACAACTGGAAGACCAGCCGCCTCTACGTGCAGTTCCGCACCAACCCCGCCGGCCTGGACAGCTTCCTTGAGGCCATGGGCGTCCGCCGGGACCGGCTGAAGAAGGACGACATCGCGATCGGCGAGCGGGACCAGAAGGTCAGCGGCTGGACCTTCACCGGCCCCGGCCCGTGGTGGGGCCTGACCCACGAGCAGAAGAACCCGGCGCCCACCCAGGACGTGGTCGTCAACCTGTCCGACCCCGCGCAGCCGATGGTGTTCGTGGTCTCCCGCACGGTCCCGTGAGCAGGGGCCCGGACCCGGCCTCGGAGCCGATTGTCAGACCCCGCCCGTAGAGTCGAAGACGTCTGATCCGATGCACGGGCGGGAGGAGGCAGGACGTATGGACGGCACGGCTGCGGTGGCCGAGCGCACGGGGGGTTCCCCGCAGACGGGGACCGGACATCCGGTCCCGGCGAGCCTCGCGTCCGTCTACCTGCCCGCGCCCCTGCCGCGCGAGGGCCGCCTCGCCTTCTGGGACCCCGACGGCGACCCGCTGCCCACCCCGGCCGACGGCACCACGCAGGAGCTGACGGTCGTACGACGGCACGGGGCCGGGGTGCGCCGCCGCCAGGTGCCCGCGCTGACCCTGCCGCTCGCCGAGGCCCTGCCGCTGCTGGTCCGCGCCCGGCGCGACCCCGCCGCCCACCCGGCCACCGCCTGCTGGGGAGCCGCCGCCCTGCACGCGCTGCGGCTCGTCGCCCGCGGCCGGCTGCTGCCCGGCCTGACCCCGGGCGGGCACGACGCCTGGCGGGCCGGCCCGCTGGAGCCCGACGACATCGCCCACCTGCGCGCGATCGCCGCGGCCCTGCCTCCCGAGGGCCACGCCGTGCCCCTGCCCGGTCCGGGCGCGCTCCGGCTGCCCGAGCCGGAGGCCCTGATCCGCTCCTTCCTGGACGCGGTCGCCGACACCCTGCCCCGCACCCCCGCCGCCCCCTGGACCGCCGGACGGCCCTTCGCCGCCCGCGAGCCGCAGGCCCTGCCCGAGGCCCACGAGTGGGCGGCCGAGGTCGCCGCCGGCATGGACGCGGGCGTCCGGATCTCGCTCCGCCTGGACCTGTCCGCCTACGACGTCTTCGACGCCGGGGCGAGCGAGGGCGCCCGCGCCGCCGGAGCAGCCGTCGTACAGGTGCACAGCCTCGCCGGCCCCACCCTGGTGGCCGACGCGGCGGCCCTGCGGGCGGGGGAGGCCGACGCGGAGTTCGGACCCCGCGCGCGGGTGGACGCGGCCCTCGCCGTCCGGCGCGCCGCCCGGGTGTGGCCGCCCCTGGACCGCCTCGCCGAGCAGGACGTGCCCGACGTCCTCGCCCTCTCCGAGGAGGAGCTGGGCGAGCTGCTCGGTGTGGCCGCCGGCCGGCTGGCCGCCGCCGGTGTCGCCGTGCACTGGCCCCGGGACCTCGCCCGCGACCTGACCGCCACCGCGGTGGTCCGCCCGGCGCCCGGCTCGGCGACCGACGGCACCGGCTTCTTCGAGAGCGAGGACCTGCTCCGGTTCCGCTGGCAGCTGGCGCTCGGCGGCGATCCGCTCAGCGAGGCCGAGATGGACGCCCTCGCCGAGGCCCACCGCCCGGTCGTACGGCTCCGGGACCGCTGGGTGCTCGTCGACCCGGCCCTGGTCCGCAAGGCCCGCAAGCGCGAGCTCGGCCTGCTCGATCCGGTCGACGCGCTGTCCGTCGCCCTCACCGGCGAGGCCGAGGTGGACGGCGAGACCGTCGACGTCGTCCCCGCCGGCGCGCTGGCCGCCCTCCGCGACCGCCTCACCGCGGGCCTGCGCCCGGCGACCCCGCCCGCCGGCCTGAACGCCACCCTCCGCGACTACCAGCTGCGCGGCCTGGCCTGGCTCGACCTGATGACCTCCCTCGGCCTCGGCGGCTGCCTCGCCGACGACATGGGCCTCGGCAAGACCGTCACCCTCATCGCGCTGCACCTCAAGCGGGCCCGCACCGAGCCCACCCTCGTCGTCTGCCCGGCCTCCCTCCTCGGCAACTGGCAGCGGGAGATCACCCGGTTCGCGCCCGGCGTCCCCGTCCGCCGCTTCCACGGCCAGGGCCGCACCCTGGACGGCCTCGACGGCGGCTTCGTCCTCACCACCTACGGCACGATGCGTTCCACGGCCGCCCTCCTCGCCGAACAGCCCTGGGGCATGGTCGTCGCCGACGAGGCCCAGCACGTGAAGAACCCCTACTCGGCCACGGCCAAGGCGCTGCGCACCATCCCGGCCCCCGCGCGCGTGGCGCTCACCGGCACCCCGGTGGAGAACAACCTCTCCGAGCTGTGGGCCCTGCTCGACTGGACCACCCCCGGACTCCTCGGCCCCCTCAAGTCCTTCCGTGCCCGGCACGCCCGCGCGGTGGAGAACGGCGAGGACGAGGAAGCGGTGGGGCGCCTGGCCCGACTCGTCCGCCCCTTCCTCCTGCGCCGCAAGAAGTCCGACCCCGGCATCGTGCCCGAGCTGCCGCCCAAGACCGAGACGGACCACCCGGTGCCGCTCACCCGGGAGCAGGCCGCGCTGTACGAGGCGGTGGTGCGCGAGTCGATGCTGGCCATCGAGACCGCCGAGGGCATGGCCCGCCGCGGCCTGGTCCTCAAGCTGCTCGGCGCGCTCAAGCAGATCTGCGACCACCCGGGGCTGTACCTGAAGGAGGACACACACCCCGACCGGCTGATGGCCCGCTCCGGCAAACTCGCCCTCCTGGACGAGCTGTTGGACACCGTGCTCGCCGAGGACGGCTCGGCGCTCGTCTTCACCCAGTACGTCGGCATGGCCCGCCTGATCACGGCCCACCTGTCCGCCCGCGCCATCCCCGTCGACCTCCTGCACGGCGGCACACCGGTCCCGGAGCGGGAGCGGATGGTCGACCGCTTCCAGAGCGGCGAGACCCCGGTCCTGGTGCTGTCCCTGAAGGCGGCCGGCACGGGCCTCAACCTCACCCGCGCGGGCCATGTCATCCACTTCGACCGCTGGTGGAACCCGGCCGTCGAGGAGCAGGCCACCGACCGCGCCTACCGCATCGGCCAGACCCAGCCCGTCCAGGTCCACCGCCTGATCACCGAGGGCACGGTGGAGGACCGCATCGCCGAGATGCTCGCCGCCAAGCGCGCCCTGGCCGACGCCATCCTCGGCTCCGGCGAGGCCGCCCTCACCGAACTGACGGACCGTGAGCTGTCCGACCTCGTCTCCCTGCGGAGGACGCCATGACGGACACCGGCCACCCCCGCCCCGGCGACGCCGCCCGCCGGGCCCTGCGAGCGGCGCGCGAGCGGGCAGAGGCCGAGCGGGACGGCGCGGCCGGGACGGCGGAGGGCACGATGTCCGGTCCGGCCCAGGCGCCGCAGGAGTCGGCCGAAGAGGGAACGCCGGGCGACGACAGGGGCGAGCTGACGGCGGCGGAGGTCCTGTCCGGTGGCGGTGCGGTGCGGCCCGGGGACGCGGCGCGCGCGGCGCTCAGGGCCGCCGTGTCCACGAGCCGGGGTCATGGCGCGGCGCCGACGGACACCGGCGCGGCACCGGGCGACGTCCACGAAGAGGTCGCACACCCCGAGCCGGAAGCCGGTCCGGCCGGTGCCCGTCCGGCCGGCGGGCGTCCGGGAGATGCCGCCCGGGAGGCACTGCGCGCGGCCCGGCGGGAAGCGCTGCGCGCGGAGGCGGCGGAACCCCGGCGCGAACGCCGGGCGGCCGAGCGCTCCGGCCCCGCCGCACCGCGTACCGCGCCGGGAGCGGGGCAGGGGGCCCGGACCGGCAAGGCCAAGGCCGCGCAGGACATGCGGCACTACCTGGCGACCGCCTTCCGCATGCCCACGTGGGCGGAAACCCCCGACGAGCAGGAGGAGCCCGCCGACACCACGACCATGCCCACCGAGCCGACCCCGCCGGCGCCTTCGCCCTCGGGCCCCGAGCGTTCGTCGGCTTCCCCGTCACCGGGCGCCGGGGGTGACCCGTCGGCGCCCGCGTCCGGGCCCGTGGCGCCGGTGCCCGCGCCCGACGCGTCCGCGATCACGCCCCCGGCACCCGAGCCCGCGACCCCGGACCCCACCTCCTGGCCCGCGGCCACCCCCTCCCCACGCACCGCAGCGCACCCCACGCCCGCCACCCCGCACGTGCCCTCCACCATGGCCACCCCGCACCGCGACACCGAACTCCGCCGTACCTTCCCGGCGTTCGTGCCGCGCGAGGCCGCCGGCGCGGACGGGCCGTTCGCCGGTACCTGGTGGGGCAATGCCTGGGTCGGGGCGCTGGAGCGGGGGGCGCTGGATCCCAAGCGGCTGGTGCGGGGGCGGGGCTATGCGGATCAGGGGCATGTGGACGCCATCACCGTCACCCCGGGACTCGTGCTGGCGTACGTGCGGGGAAGCCGGCCCCGGCCGTACCGCGTGCAGGTGCGGGTGCGGACGCTGGAGGACGAGGACTGGGAGCGGTTCCTGGACGCCGCGGCCGACCGGCCGGGGCACATCGCGGCGCTGCTGGACAAGGAGCTGCCCCAGACGCTCGCCGACTGCGGTGTGCCCCTGCTCCCCGGGCCCGGCGATCTCGGTCCCCGCTGCAGCTGCCCCGACTCGGGCCACCCCTGCAAGCACGCGGCAGCCCTCTGCTACCAGACGGCCCGCCTGCTCGACGCCGACCCCTTCGTGCTGCTCCTGCTGCGCGGCCGGGGTGAGAAGGAGCTGCTCGACGCGCTGTCCCGGCGCAGTGCCGCCCGTGCGGCCCGCGCCGCGCGGGAACGGCAGCCGGTGACCCTGCCCGGGGTACGGGCCACCGACGCCCTGGCGCCCCGCCCGCTCCCGCCGCTGCCCCCGCCGTTGCCGGTGCCGCCGCATCCCGAACAGCCCCCGGTGTATCCGTCGGCGCCCGGCGGCCCGGACCCCTTCGCGCTGGACCAGCTGGCGACCGACGCCGCCGCCCGCGCCCACGCCCTGCTCGGCACCGGACGCGATCCCGTCGGCGAGCTGTCCCTGTGGCAGGACGCGGTGCGCCTCGCCGCGGCCCGCCCCGGTTCCGGTCTGACCGCGGCCACCCGCGCCCTGTACGCCACGCTCGCCGACGCGGCCGGCCGCACCCCGGCCGACCTCGCGCGCGCCGTCGCGGCCTGGCGGCAGGGCGGTCCGGCGGGGCTGGCCGTCCTGGAGGAGCCGTGGGACCCGCCGGCCGGCCGTTTCGACCGGGCGCGCCCGCTGCTGCTCGCCGCCGACCTGCCGGCGTTCCGTCCCTGGCGCAACCGCCTCACCCACCCCCGCGCCCATGTCCAGCTCCGCCTCGGCCGCGACGGGCTGTGGTACGCCTACGAGTCGGAGCCAGGCCAGGACGACTGGTGGCCCCGCGGCACCCCGGACCTCGATCCGGTGGGCGCGCTGACCGGTCTCGGCATACCGGACGACCTCTGAGCAACGCCCACTGTGCGCACGGCTGTTGTCACCACACCTGTTCCTCTGTCAACGACGCCCCGTTCCTCGTACGATGACATCCGTGATATCCAGCCGACGCGCCCCCGCCCTCTCGCGGCCTCGCGGGCCCGTCTCGGGCTGTTGTCGCTGATCTCCCTTCCCGGCCTCAGGCCGTGCGGCTGACGCCGTCGCCGCGTAGGTTCCGCTCCCCCAAGTTCCGCCGAATTCCGTCGAGTTCCGGCATCGCCCGCATGTCCCGTGCGCGGGTGCCCGCCCCGCCGTACGCCGTCTCCGCCTCGACTCCCGCCCAGGAAAGGCAGACCGCCCCATGCGTACCCCCGAATCCGCCTACGACCGCCGCCGACTGCGTCAGTGGCTGGCCGGTGACGCCCGTGCCGACGGGGTGTCCCGGCGTGACCTGCTGCGACTGCTCGCCGCCGCCGGGCTCGCCGCCGGTGCCGTACCGGCCGCGCTCGCCGCGCCCGCGTCCGCGGCGCCCGGTATCGTCAAGCCGCTGCCCGAGGAGTGGTTCACGATCCGCGGCACCAACGCCGAGACGAAGTTCGCCTCCCTCGCCGGCACCGGCTACCACACACCCGTCGACCACTTCTTCGTCCGCAACCACACCTCCACGCCCGTCCTGGACGCCGACGACTGGACACTCACCCTCTGGGGCGACGGGCTCGCGGACGGCCGGAGCGTGGAGTTCACCCTCGCCGACCTCAAGCGGCTGCCGGCCGTCACCCGTTCCGCGTTCGTCGAGTGCGCGGGCAACGGCCGCAGCCTCTTCACCAGTCAGCAGGGCCAGACCGTCACCGGCACGGCGTGGACGCTCGGCGCGATCGGCGCCGCGCGGTGGACGGGCGTACGGCTGGCCGACGTCCTGCGCCGGGCCGGGGTGAGCCATCGCGCGGTCGACGTCATGCCGCGCGGGCTCGACGCCGACTACATCGGCGCCGACGGCACCGACTTCGGCCGGGTCCGGCGCCCGCTGCCGCTGTCCAAGGCCCTGGGCGACGTGCTGCTGGCCTACGAGATGAACGGCGAGCCGCTGCCGTACGACCACGGCCACCCGGTCCGGGTGCTGGTGCCGTCGTGGATCGGCATCTCCTCGATCAAGTGGGTCGGCGACATCGAGGTGTCGGCCGTACCGCTGTACTCGCCGTGGAACACCGACTTCTACCGGCTGTTCGGCGACGCCTACCCGCCCGGCGGCAGCGCGCCGCTGACCCGGCAGACCGTCAAGAGCGCCTGGGAGCTGGACCGGGACGCGAACCTGGCCGCCGGCACCGGGCACCGGCTGACCGGACGGTCGTGGTCGGGGGCCGGGGGAGTGGTCCGGGTCGACGTCAGTACCGACGGCGGGACCACCTGGCGGCGGGCCCGGCTGCACGACGCCCCGCGCCGCGACGGCTGGGTGCGCTGGTCCACCGACTGGCGCCCGCCCGCTCCGGGGGCGTACACCCTGCTGGCCCGCGCCACCGACACGACGGGCCGTACGCAGCCGGACGCGACGACTCCCAACACTCAGGGCTATCTCTTCGACGCGGTGGTCCGGCATCCGGTGCGGGCGGTGTGAGCGGCCTTCGGCAGGTTCAAGGCGGGGGGTGGGCCTTTCGGCCGGGGGGGGCGGGTGCGGGGCGGGGGTGTGACGGCGACGCGTGCGGGGAGGACGGTGCACCGGCCGGGGGAACCGGTCCAACCGTACGGCGTGCGGGTCAGACGGACAGGTGACCCAGCAGGAACGGGCTGAGGTGCCGGGGGTCCCGGGTGCAGGGAACCACCGCGTGCAGCACCTCCACGGTCCGCTCGATGATGTCCGCCCGGTCGTGCAGGACCCACGACACGTGCTGCGCGCCGAAGAACGCCGAGACCAGTACCCGGGCCAGCGTGGCGGGCGGCGTCATGTGTTCCAGCTCTCCGGCGGCCAGCGCGGTGTGGAACCAGGCCGAGATCAGCGCCGTGTAGTCCTCGAAGGGGATCGGCAGGTCGACGTCGATCAGCCCCCGCTCGATCTGGAGCCGCGCCCCCGCCTTCATCATCGGCTCGTCACGCAGCGCGGCCGCCGTACGCAGCAGCAGCTCCGCCACCGAGGCGACCGGAGGCAGCCCCAGTTCGGCCACGGCGTCGGAGATGGCGGGCAGCCGCCGGTAGAACTCCGTGGTCACCGCGAGGGCCAGCGCTTCCTTGTTGGTGAAGTGGAAGTACACGGCCCCCTTGGTCATGCCGGAGAGCTGGGCGACGTCGAGCATGGTCACGGCCGGGTAGCCGCGCTGCGCGAACGCCTGGGCGGCGGCGAGCAGGATGTTCTCCCGCGAGCGGATGGCGCGCTCCTGTTTCAGCTCCTTCCGCTGCGCCATCGGCCCGTGACCGGCGAGTGTGTGTGGGTCTTTCATATGGAGTCTCCAATACCTAGGCGTCCTGTTCCGCAACGCGTCGACGCGATACGACCCGGAATAAACCTTCCCAAAGGTAGGTTTGAAGCAAAGGGATGGCTGCTCAGCCGTCCCGGACTCAACCGGGGGAGTGTGTATGAGCGAGGTGCAGCAGGGTAACGCAGGCATATGGACCCGCCCTGACGGGCTCGCGGAGCGACTGACCTTCCAGCGGACGGTCCCTCGTCATCTGGTTCACCGGGCGTCCGTGGCCGAGGTCTTCCTCACGGACGCGCTGGCGCTCGGCGACGACCGGTTCCTGGTCGGCGCGCAGTGGCCGCGTGATCACGCTCTTTACCATCCTGACGCACTCGGGCGCAGCGATCCCCTGCTCGCCGCGGAGACCGTCCGCCAGGCACTCGTGTACCTGGCACACTGGCACTACGCCATACCGCTGGACCGTCGCTTCGTCGGCCGGCGCATGGAACTCGACATCGCGGAACCGCAGGCGCTGCGGGTCACCGGCCGGCCGCTGCACGTGGTTCTCCAGGCCCGCTGGGAGTGGGTGGACAGCCGGCCGCCGCACCGCCACGGCATGCGCCTGGAAGCCGAACTCGTCGTGGACGGACGCAGGATCGGCCGGGGCAGCCTGCACGTCGTCGCCCTGGACGAACGCCGATACGGCGTGCTGAGGCGACGGACGGGTGGCAGCGGGGGGCCGGTCGTGCCCGTTCAGCGACGGCGGACGCTCACCCTGCCCGCCGCCCGAGTGGGCCGGCTGCGCGGCAAGGACAGCGTGCTGGCCGCGACGCGGCGGGCCGGCGAGTGGGAACTCCACGCCGACCTCGACCATGCCGTCCTCTTCGACCATCCCACGGATCATGTCCCGTTGATGGTCCTGTTGGAAGGGGTGCGACAGCTCGGCCACGTGCTGACCAGCCGCCCCGGCGAGCGCGAAGGGCAGCCCGCCGTCGCCTCCCAGCTCACCTCCCTGAGCATCGACTGCCTCGCCTTCGCGGAACTCAACTCGCCCGTACGGCTCCTGGTCACCGAGGACCGCACCGCTCCGTGCGGCACCCGCCAACTGGCCATCGACGCCGTCCAGGACGACCGTGGCGTCGCCGCGGTCACGGCGCGCTGGCACCACGACGAAACGCCCCTCTCCGCTGCCGGGCCATCGGCGACCCCTCCCCTTCCCCGCGTCCCTCGACAGACAACTGCCTGATGACTACCGATCACCAGAGGACCGACGACACCCCCATGCCGCGATCCAGGACCGCTTTACGAAGTCCCGTTGGCCACCCGGCCGCCGACGGGACACCACCACACGCCGACGACGCCCATGTCTCAGGATCCTTGACACCGGGTGGATTCCAGGAGGAGGCGCTCCGGCGCGCCGCGCACGTCGCCGCCGGCCTCGCCCCGGCCGCGCACGCCCGGCGAGCCCTCCATGAGGAGACACTGCGCGCGCTGGACGAGGCCGGGTTCGCCCGCCACTTCGTTCCCCGCCGCTGGGGCGGCCGGAGCGGCACCTTTCGCGACCTGCTGCACGCCACCGCCCGCGTGGCGGAGAGCTGCGCCTCCACCGCCTGGTGCGGGATGCTGTGGGCGGCGCACGGCCGGTTCGCGGCGCGTCTCCCGCAGCCCGCGCAGCAGGAGATCTGGGGCTCCGGCCCCGACACCCGGATCGCCGCGGGACTGCGGCCGGCGGCCGGCCGGGCCCGGACGACGCGACAGGGCTGGCTGGTCGAGGGCAGCTGGCCCATGGTCAGCGGCGTCGAACACGCCGAGTGGCTCCTGCTGGTCGCGCCGGTTCACCAGCGGGAACCGGCCCGTGTCTTCGCCGTACCCCGGGACGCCGTCACCGTGAGCGACACCTGGGACGCGGCCGGGCTGCGTGCCACCGGCAGCCACAGCGTGCAGCTCACCGAGACGTTCGTCCCCGACCACCGGAGCACACCGCTGCCCGCGCTGCTCGCAGCCCGCGACGACCGCACGGAGGCGCGCTGCCACGCGGCTCCGGCCCACCTCGCCGGTCAGATCATGATGTGCGCGCCCGCCCTGGGCGCCGCCGGAGCGGCGCTGCGCGCGTGGACGCGAGACGTCCGGAGCGGGCTGGACGCACCGGAGCACGCGTCCCGGCGCATCGGCCTGGCACGGGTGAGCGCGGACATCGACTCCGTGGAACTGCTGCTGGACGCGGCCGCCCGCCGTGCCGACTCCGCGCCCGTCACACCGGCGGTCGTCGCCCGCAACCAGAGGGACGCGGCCGTCTCCGCCCAGCGTCTGGCCGACGCGCTGACGTCCCTCGCCCAGGCCGCGCCCGACGCCGGCGCCGGTGAGTTCCGGCGCGGGCGGGACGACGTGCTGACGGTCGCCACCCACGGTGCGCTGAGACTCGACGCGGCGGCCTTGGCCTACGCGGCCGGAGTGGGCGCATGACGGCGACCCGCTCCGTCCCGCCGGCAGCCGCGGGCCGTCCCGCGAGCATCGTCTTCGCCGACGTCGACGAGACGCTCATCGCCTGCAAGAGCCTGTTCGACTTCATGGACCACTACTTCGCCGGCGGGCCCGGGGCACGCCGGGCGCAGGACACGCGCGGGGCCATCGGGCGGCTCCTCGCCGACGGGGGCAGCAGGGAGGCGGGCAACCGGCTCTACTACCGGGTGTGGAGCGGAGAGCGGGCGACCGATGTCGCGGCGGCGGCGGCGCGTTGGGCGGCCGACAAGCGGCGCGGCGGAGGCTTCTACGTGGAGGGCACCCGCGCCGCACTCCGGCTCCACCGCGAGCAGGGCTCCCTGGTGGTGCTGGTGTCCGGCTCGTTCCCCGCGCTGCTCGCCCCGATCGCGGCGGAGGTGGGCGCGGACCATCTGCTGTGCAGCCGCCCCGAGATCCGCCACGGCCGGTACACCGGGGAGCTGATCGGCGAACCGGTCATCGGCGAGGGCAAGCTCAGGGCCGTCGAGGAGGTCTTCCGCCGCTACCCCCACGTCGAGCCCGGCGCTTGCCACGCGTACGGCGACCACATCAGCGACCTGCCGATGCTCGCGGCCGTGGGGCACCCCGTGCTGGTCGGGGACGACGCGGAGCTGCGCAGGGCACTGCCCCACGCGCACCGCATGGCTGCCGTGCAGCGGCCGGCTACCCCTGACCGCACAGGGCCGGCAGGGAGTGGCCGGCGGCGCCCGCGCCCTCCCCGCCGCGCATGAGCTGCCGCCACAGGGCGCACACCGCCTCGCCGAGCCGGTCCGCGCCGCACTCGGGTGTCGTGTAGTAGACGCCGTACATGAGGACCAGCAGCAACTGCCCGAGCCGCTCCGGGTCCTGGAACTCCGCCAGCTGCCCCTGCTGCTGGGCCTCGCCCGCCAGCCTCAGCATGCAGCCGCTGAAGTCCCGGGCGAAGCGGGGGAGCCGGCCGTGCGCACGGGCGTCCTCGCTGGCGAGGTGGAACCCGGCGCGGAACCGGAGATCGGCCTGCAGCCGCTCGGCGAGCGCGTCCGCGATGAGGCGCAGCTTCTCCAACGGTGAGACGTCCGCCTGCTCCGCGTGCCCGAGCAGCTCGCGCCAGGTGTGTTCGAAGGGCGTAGTCAGCGCTTTCGCCAGCAGGCGCTTCGACGTGAAGTGCGCGTACAGCGCCCCCTTGGTCAGGTGGGCCTCCTGCGCCACGCGCTGCAGGTTGGCCCCCACGTAGCCGTGGCGGACGAACTCCGCGGCCGCCGCGTCCAGCAGCAGCTCGTGGGTCCTTCGTGCTCTGTCCTGCTTGACCACAGCGCCCCTCAGCTTCGGAAACGAAGAACAAACCATCAGTAAGGAATTTTTTCCCAGCTCGACAGGGCCGACAAGCGGAAGGACGCGAGCTGTCCGAAACCATCGCCGCTGCCCACGCCCGCTGGATATGCCCGGATCCGACTTCGTGAAGTCGTACCGCCATCTCGGCAGGTCCGTTTCCCCGCGCGTCCGCGCGCTCAGGACTTCGGTATACAGCGGCAGGACCGGTACGGACCGAGCGTGCCGGCGCCGTGAGGAGGGGAATTGATGCCTGCCGAGCCGAAAGGGCTTTCCGTCCTGTACCCCGCTCCGCCCCGGGACCTGGACGGCATGGAGGCCTTCGCGTCCTTCGCCGGACGCCTCGGCGCCCGGCGGTTGTGGCTGGGACAGTCCTTCCACCTCGAATCGCAGATGGCGCTGGCCGGACTGGCCGCCCGCCTCCCCGGCCTCGCGCTCGGCACCGCCGTCTCCCTCGCCCCGCTGCGCCATCCCTACCAAGCCGCGGTCGAGGCCCGCACGGTGAGCGTGCTGTCGAAAGCGCCGTACGTCGCCGGGTACGGGCCGGGCTCGGTCGATCTCCAGGGGCGCCTGCTGCCACAGCCCTACGACAGGCCTTTGACGGCGATGGCCGATTACGTGACGGTCATGCGGCAGTTACTGGACGGACGTACCGTCGAGCACCGGGGCCCGGCACACCGTACGCACTACGCCCTGCCCGAACTGCCGTCGCCGGGCGTCGAGGTGGGGCTCGGGGTGCTCCGCCCCGGCATGGCGAAGACCGCCGGCGCCGCCGCCGACGTCGCCATCACCTGGCTCGCGCCGCTGCCCTACCTCACCGGCCGGCTCATGCCCGCCCTGCGCGCGGGAGCCCGCGCGGCGGACCGCCCCGTGCCACGGGTGGCCAGCGTCGTCCACGTCGCCGTGCGCCGGACGGGCCGCGACCTGGAGCGGGCGGCCTTCGCCGCCGTGGGCGCCCACCTGGGCTCCGCGCACTACACCGACATGCTCCGCCGGGCCGGGCTGGACACCGACCCGGCCCGGCCCCGGGAGGGGGCCGGCCGGCTCGTCGATGCCGGCGTCTACGTCACCGGCGATCCGGAGGAGATCGCGGCGCGGTTGCGGCAGTACCTGGCCCACGGCGTCGACGAGGTCATCGTCAACGTCACCGGGGTGTTCCTCACCGAAGGCGCGCGAGCCGCGCTGGTCGACCTGCAAGCCGTCATGACCGCCTTCGCGGCCTGACCCCGGTCGCAATCCCCCTGGTCAGAGGCTGAATTCGCAAAGTCGTTCAGCACATCCCGAAAAACTACCTGTGGGAAGGTATTTTTGGCTGCGGCCGGTCGGTCTGCGGCCGGCCCCCGCTGCGGTGGGGTGGGGAACAAGGGGGAAACACCGGATGTTAGCGACGCGTAACGGGCACTCGACCATCCCGGACGGCGCCGCTGTCGCAGCGTTCGTCAACACGATCTACGCCTCGCTGCCACGCGCCGACCAGCGCAGGTGGGCGCAGGCCCATCTCAGCGCACTGCTGACCGTGCCGGGCAGAAAGACCCTGCGCGGCCTCGCCCAGGCCGTCACGCCCCGGGCGGGATCCGCGCACGGCCTGCAGCAGTTCATCAACGGCAGCACCTGGGACTGGGCGCCGGTGCGCCAGGCCCTCGCGCGGGCCGTCACCGAACAGGGCCCGCCCCAGACGTGGAGCATCGCCACCATCACCATCCGCAAGCGGGGCCATCACTCGGTGGGCGTCCACCGCCGTTTCGACGCCGGCGCCGGACGCGTCGTCAACTGCCAGCTCGCCATAGGACTGTTCGCGACCACACCGGCCGGCAGCCTGCCCGTGGACTGGCGGCTCCTCCTGGACGACACCTGGAGCACCGACACCGCGCGGCGCAGCCGGGCCCGCATCCCGGACACGGTGACCGCGCGGACCGTGGCCGAACACATGCGGGAACTCGTGGCGGCGGGAGCGGCCCTGTCGGGCCGGAACACCTCGCCCTGGGTGCTGGACCTGACCGGGACGCCGGACGCGGCCCTGGTCATCGACGCGCTGACGGAACACGGCCAGGACTTCCTGTGCGAGGTCGGCCCGGCCCAGCCGATGCATGTGACCGCCCTCGGCGGGCGCCCCGTGCCGGCGGCCACGGCGATGACGCACCGCAGGGGGCAGGCGGCCCTCGCGTCGCCGGTACCCCGGGACGGTCGCGGCTCCGGGCGCTACCTGCTGCACATCGGACGCGCCTACCTCGCCGGCGGGCAGCAGCACGCCCCGCTCTCCCACCGGCTCGTCATGGAGCCTCCCTCGCCCCTCCACCGGGCCGGGCGGTACTGGGTGACGAACATGGCCGACCGGATCCACGAGATACCGGCACTGGCCGAAACCGTCATGGTCACGGACTGCGCCATCGCCGACCTGATCGACGACTTCGGAGTACAGGACTTCGAAGGGCGTTCCTACCCGGGCTGGCACCACCACATGACCATGGCCGCGGCCGCCTACGTCTTCAGCCGTCTTCACCACGCCTCGCCCCGGACCTGCCGGCACGGCCATCACCCGACCCCCCGAGCGGCGCCGCTGCGCCTCACGTCCTGACGACGTCGAAGCCGATGCCGTATCCGAGCCGCAAGGCAGGGGGAAGGAACGACAATGGCCCACCGGAGCACGTCGAGACCCGACGGACCTCCGCCCACTCACCGACCGCCGACCGACGCGCCGCCGACCGAGGAACAGGCCGTCCTCGCGGGGGTCTCCACGACCGTCCACCTGGTCGACGTCAGCGAGCTGCTCCCCGCGGACTCACCCCGTAGCGTCCAGGAGGACGACGACCACGCCCGCGTTCTCGCCGAGAGCGACGAGGAACTGCCGCCCGTGATCGTGCACGCGGCGACCCTGCGCGTCATCGACGGGACGCACCGGGTGCGCGCCGCCGTGCTGCGCGGGCAGACGACGATCCCGGCCCGCTTCTACGAGGGACCGGAGCGGGACGCCTTCGTCGTCGCCGTGGCGTCGAACGTCCGGCACGGGCTGCCGCTGTCCAGGGAGGAGCGGCTGGCCGCCGCGAGACGTGTCGTCGATTCGCACCCGCACTGGTCCGACCGTGCGATCGCCCATGTCACGGGACTTTCGGCGACCACCATCGGCAAGATCCGGCGGACCTGTGCAACCGGCCAGGAAGAGCAGTTGCACACCCGGATCGGGCGGGACGGGCGGGCCCGTCCCGTCGACGGCGCGGACGGCCGCGAGCGTGCGGCGGCCTTCCTCAGCCGGCACCCCGACGCCTCCCTGCGCCAGGTCGCGCAGGCCGCGGGAATCTCCCCGGGCACCGCCCGTGATGTGCGCCGGCGCCTGGAGCGCAGGGAGGATCCGCTGCCACCGCGCCTGCGCCGGCAGACGGGCCGGGCGCCCGCGCCGGCCGACACGCCCCGGGAGCCGGGGCAGACCGGCCGCCGGCGCGGCGGCCCGCCTCTCGCGGCCCTGATGCGTGACCCCTCCCTGCGGCACACCCAGAACGGGCGCCTGCTGCTCAAGTTGCTCGACAACCGGCTGCTGTCGGAGGCGGAGAGCGAACGGCTGATCGCCGGGCTGCCCCCGCACAGCCTGTCGGGGCTGTCCGCCGCCGCACGTGACTGCGCGCAGCTGTGGCTCGAGTTCAGCAAGCGCCTGGAAGAAAGGAAGTGAGCTTCTCCATGCCCACTGCACCGAGTGTGCGCCGGCGGGTGCGGGCCGTGGACCTGTCCCGCGTTCCCCAGGTGAACGAGTTGCTGGACAGTCTCGGGCTCGGCCGGCTGCGTGCGGCGGACGTGACGTCGTACCCCGGCAGGAACGCCAACTGGGCGGGCGTCACCACCCGCGGGGTCAGACTGTTCGTCAAGCGGCTCGACGGATCGGGGCAGGCTCCCGGCCGGCGGATGGAAAGGGCCATCGCCTTCGAGGAGGCGCGCGGGGCGGGCGACGGCTCCCGCCGGCTGGGGCCGCTGTGCCTGGGCTGGGACCCGGACGCCCTGCTCATGGCGTTCGAACTGCTGGAGGACGCCCGCTCGGGCAGTGACCTCGCCGAGGACGACGACGGCTTCTCCACGGCCTGGTGCGAGCGCGCCGGCGAACTTCTCGCCGACGTCCACGACCTGGCACCGGACCCGTCGCTGCCCGCCGCCCCCGCGTCCTTCTTCCCGCACGCGTCGCTGCGGGCCCTCACGCTGGACACCTATCTCAACTCCACACGGGCGGAACTGGACGCCTGGGCTCTGCTGCAGCGCGACACCCAGCTCCACCAGGCGCTCGACCGGCTGCGGGAGGCCTCGGCCACGGCCGTCGCCCGGCCCCTCCACGCCGACCTGCGCCTCGACCAGTTCCTGATCTCGGCGGGGGAGATCTACCTGTCGGACTGGGAGGAGTTCTGCCTGGGCGACCCGGCCCGGGACGTCGGAAGCCTCGCGGGCGAGTGGCTGTTCCGCTCGCTGACCCGGGCGTTCCGGGGCGAGGTCGCAGAGGCACCGACGCACGCGGACATGACCGCGCGGCTGGCCCAGGCCATCGACGAGGCGCGGGTGCGGATCACCGCCTTCTGGCGGAGCTACCTGGCCTCCCGGCACCGGACGGAACCAGGGCACGCGGTGCGCTCCGCCGCGTACGCCGGCTGGCACATGTACGACCGTCTCCTGGCCGGCGCGTCCCAGTCCGCCCGCCTGCGGGCCGTCGACCGCGCGGCGGCCGGAATCGGGCGCCGGATCCTGCTCGGCCCCGAGCGCTTCGCGGCCTCCCTCGGCTTGGAGGAGCCCGCGTGAAGGTCAACCTCGGCTTGGAGGAGCCCGCATGATCGTCAATCTCGGCTTGGAGGAGTCCGCGTGATCGTCGACCCTGGTCGGGAGGTGTCCGTATGACCGCCGACCCGTGTCTGCCCGCGGCGTTGTGGTCCGCCGTGCGGGCCGTTCGCGTCAACGGCACGGTGACCGAGGCCGAGTTGCCCGACCGTCGCGTGGCCGCCGAGGACGCGCGGCAGCTGACCGGTCTGCTGGCCGACGCCCTGTACGCGACGCTGCACGCCGGTCTGCCCGACTCGGACGCCCCGCCCCACCGGCTGCGCGACCCGCAGCTGGAGGAGGCCCTGGCCCGTGAGGCACCGCACACCAGCTTCCCGCTGGACGCCGAGCTGATCGACAGACAGCCGGCCGCGTCCGGCGCCGACGACCTGGCCGTGGTGCGGACGAACGGGGTCGCGGTGACGGTGCCCGGTGCCCTGCTGACCGGACCGGCGGAGCCCGGGCAACGGACCACGCTGGCCTGGCCCGCCGCCCACCCGGCCGTCTCCCCGGGCTTCTTCTTCGTCACGGGGTCACAGGGGCCGCCGCCGGGCGGACGCCCCCTGCTGCGCGTCTACCTGCACCTGCGCGACGCGGACACCGCGCCCGCGCTGTTCGGGCAGGTGCTGCGCACGCTGGAGGCCGCCGGCCGGCCGTACCGGGCGAAGGCGGGCTCGACTCCCCTCCAGTACCCACGACGTGACGCCCTGGTCGTCTACGTCTCCGCCGAGGACCACGCCCTGGTCGACCTGGTGGCCCGCGAGGTGCGGGGGCATCCCGCACTGGGCGAGGAGACGTCCCTGTTCGCTCGCCGGCACGCACCCGGCGTGGCATCGGCGGCGGAGCCCGAGGACAGCCGGCCGGGGATGCGGGGCATGAGCTTCGGCCAGCACCGCAGTCACGTCGTGGCCCAGGCCCTTGTCGAGCACGCCGAGGCGGGCCACGCGGGGGACCTGGACGTGCTGCTCGCCCGCCGGCTGGCCGAGGCGTCCGTCGATCCCGCCGACCCGGCCCGCAATCTCACCGCCCGAACTCCGGAAGCAGATTTATCGCGTATTTAACGCGGCCGTTGCCCATAATGGCGCCGGGCTGTTCAAGATGCGCCTGGAGGCCCGTGATCACAGTTGCTATAAAGGAGACGTCTCCGGCCGGAGCCCGAGAAAACAACAGGAGGTAGCAAAATGATGAACGAGACCGCCGAACTGGCCACCGGTTTCGACGCGTACACCGACCTCGATGAACTCGCCGCCGCGGTCGAGGCGTCCACCGAGGCCAAGACGCCGGGATTCTCCATCACCCCGACCTTCACCCTGACCCACCAGCACTGAAGAACGGCGCCGTAGGCGCCGGACCGGAGCCCGGGAGAACTCACCGAGTTCTCCCGGGCTCCTTTTTGCGCTCCGGGGCGTGCAACTTACGGCAGTTCAGGGTTGCCCGGCGTCGGCGCTTTTCTCAGAATGGAGCACGAAGCCGCGAGGTGAGAGCACTGTTCGCGGAGTGAGCGAAGAAGCCTCAGTGATTCCCGCTTGAGACGGTGAATCCTCAACCGGCGCCGATGTCGCCTGCCGTGAGGCCGAAGCTCTCCTGTTCGAGCGTCAACGCGGACGCCCTCGTTCACAGTTCATGACCTGCGGTTTTCTCTCGCAGCCCATTCCGGGACAGTACGGAGCCATCTCATGAATGATTTCAGCGTCGAACACGCGCTGCCCTCCCTCGTGCCGGACGAGGAGACGCAGCAGTGGCTGGACCGGGTCCATCGCATCACCCCGGTCATCGAGGAGCAGCGCGAGCGGGCGGAGCGGGAACGTGTGACCCCGCGCCCGGTGTTCGAGGCCCTGCGCGACGCGGGCATCCCGCGGATGTGGGTCTCCCGGCAGTTCGGCGGTTCGCAGGTCGGCATCCGGACCGGCTCCGCCGTCATCCAGGCGCTCGCCCGGCTGGACGCCTCCGTCGCCTGGCAGATGGGCGTGCAGGGCGCCATCGGCCGGCTCGCCGACTACCTGCCCGAGGCCACCTCCACCGAGCTGTTCCGCGACCACGACGGCCTGATCGTGGGCGGCGTCAACCCCTCCGGCCAGGCCGAGGCCGTACCCGGCGGATACCGGCTCAGCGGTGAGTGGGCCTTCGCCAGCGGGTCGGCCCACGCCGACTGGCTGGTGTGCGCGGCCTGGGTCACCGACGGCGGGCAGAAGCGCCACACCGAGACCGGCCCGGAACTGCGCATGCTGTTCGTGCCGCGGAAGTCGGTCGAACTCCGGGACACCTGGTACACGGTCGGGCTGCGCGGCACCGGCAGCAATCACTACACCGTCCAGGACGTCTTCGTCCCGGAGGAGTACACCGTCAACGCGGCGGAGATGACCCGACCGCCGGCCGCCCGGGAATCGCGCGCGTACGCGATCAGCTACGACGACTTCGGGCCGTTCACCTCCGCCTCCACCGCCCTCGGAATCGCGCAGGACGCCGTCGCCACGTTCAAGGAACTGGCGGTGAAGAAGACCGCGACCGGGGCGAGCAGCACCCTCGCCACCAGCCATGTCGTCCAGGAGAAACTGGCCCGGGCCGAAATTCTCCTGCACACGACGCGACTGCTGCTTTCCGACACCGCCGGCCGGGTCGCCGAGTTCGGCGAGACCGGAGGAAAGCCGCTGACGGCACTCGTGCGGCTGACCGCGGCGACGGTCGCGGAGAACACCTCGGCCGTCGTCGACATCGCCTACAACCTGGCGGGCGCCACCTCCGTGTACGCCACCAGCCGGCTGGAGCGCTGTTTCCGTGATGTGCATTCCGCGGTGAAGCACATCACGCTGTCGCCCACGCACTTCGAAATGGCCGGCCAGTACCTCCTCGGCGGAGAACTGCTGAAGCGCCGCTGACCCCACGAAGAATCCCAGAAACGCAACCCAGCACTTTCCGGAGGAAACACGTTGGACACGATGAAGGCCGTGCAGCTCCTGGCCCCCCGCAAGACCGTTCTGGCCGAGCTCCCCGTCCCCACGACCCCCTTCGACGGCCTGCTGATGAAGACGCGGTGCGTGTCGATCTGCTCCACCGACATCTCCTTCTACGAAGGCCACCTCTTCCCGTCCGAATACCCCGTCGTCCTCGGCCACGAGTACCTGGGCGAAGTGGTCGACATCGGCCCCGAGTTCGACGGCGGCCCCGTCGACATCAAGATCGGCGACCGCATCGTCTACTGGGGCCAGACGGACTTCGGCGGCTTCGCCGAGTACCGCACGGTCCGCCCCATCTTCTCGGGGCAGGTCAAGGAGGACGTCTTCGCCGCCGACCGCAACTTCAACGACGACCGGCGCGCGGCGGCCGTCAAGATACCCGAGGAGATGAGCGACCTGGAGGCGTCGTTCATCGAGCCCGTCACCGGCGCCATGCGCTCGGTCCTGTCCAACCCGCCGCGGATCGGCGACAAGGTGCTCGTCATGGGCACCGGCCCCATCGGTGTCATCGCGGGCAGCGTGATCAAGCGGCTGCTGGCCGCCAACACCGTCGTCTCCGTCGACACCAACCCGGCCCGCAACGCCTTCGCCGAGAGCCAGTTCTCCGACCGCGCCTACCTGCCGGACGAGCTGATCGAGTCCGTCGAGGAAGGCACCTTCGACTACGTCTTCGACGCCCTGCCCACCGTGAAGGTCGCCGACGAGGAGAAGGACCCGCGCCGGGTCGCCATGCGCAAGATGAAGGCCGGCGGCCGGTACATCCTGTACGGGGCCTCCCAGGAGATGCAGAAGTTCGACACCTGGCTGATGCTCGCCAAGGGCATCAACGTCCGCTCGGCGCCCTTCGACGTCACCCACTTCCCGATGCACAAGAGCGCCAACGTCATCTCCGCGGCCATGCAGATGCTGCTCAGGGGCATCGTCGACGGCAAGGCGCTGCTCTCCACCGTGCACCCCTTCGACGACTACGACGGCCTGGTCTCCATCCTCGACAACTACCGGTTCACCACCGACCTGAAGACCATCGTCGACTTCCGCAAGTGACCCGCCGCCGGGTGTGCTGCCGGCGACCACCGGCGGCACACCCGGCGCGGCACACCCGCCCCACCACGCTGCACAAGGAGCTTCCGGATGGACGACGAAGAAACGCGGGCACCGCGCGCGGAAGCCGGCCTCGTGGTCGTGGCCAACCGCCTGCCCGTGAGCCTGGAACGCGATGCCACCGGCCGCCCGCGCTGGCAGCACAGCCCCGGTGGCCTCGTCAACGCCCTCGAACCGTTCCTGCGCGGCCGGCGGGGCGTCTGGGTGGGCTGGCCCGGCACCACGGCCCGTGACCTGCCCCCCTTCCCCGAGGACGGCCTGCGCCTGCACCCGGTGCGGCTCTCCGCCGACGACGTCAGCGGCTTCTACGAGGGCTTCTCCAACGGCACCCTGTGGCCGCTGTACCACGATGTGATCGTGCCGCCCGAGTACCACCGCAGCTGGTGGGAGGCGTACGTGCGCGTCAACCGTACGTTCGCCGAAGCCGCCAGCGAGGCCAGCGGTCCCGGGGCCACCGTGTGGGTCCAGGACTACCAGCTGCAGCTCGTACCGGCCATGCTGCGGGAGTTGCGCCCGGATCTGCGCATCGGCTTCTTCCTGCACATCCCGTTCCCGCCCGTGGAGCTGTTCATGCAGCTGCCCTGGCGGACCGAGATCGTGCGCGGTCTGCTCGGCGCCGACCTCATCGGCTTCCACCGGCCCGGCGGGGCCCAGAACTTCCGCTGGCTCGCGCACCGGCTCACGGGCTCGTCCACCGAGCCGCGCCCCGCGCCCGGCGCCCGCCCCGGGGACGTCCACCTCGGCGACCGCAGCGTCCGTATCGGCGCCTTCCCCATCTCCATCGACGCGGCGGAGCTGGACCGGCTCGCCCGGCGCCCCGACGTCCAGCGTCGCGCCCGGCAGATCCGCGAGGAACTGGGCAACCCCGAGAAGATCATCCTCGGCGTCGACCGGCTGGACTACACGAAGGGCATCGACGTCCGCCTGCGCGCGGTCCACGAGATGCTCGGCGAGGGACGGATCCGTCCCGACCGGGTCGCCTTCGTCCAGATAGCCATCCCGAGCCGGGAACGGGTCGAGCACTACGTCCGGCTGCGCGAGGACGTCGAACGCACCGTGGGACGGGTCAACGGCGAGTTCAGCCGGGTCGGCCGGCCGGTCGTGCACTACCTGCACACCTCCGTCAGCCGCGAGGAACTCGCCGCCTTCTACAGCGCCGCCGACGTCATGCTGGTGACCCCGCTGCGCGACGGCATGAACCTCGTCTGCAAGGAGTACATCGCCTGCCGGTACCGCGAGGACGGGGCCCTGGTGCTCAGCGAGTTCGCGGGCGCGGCGGCCGAACTCTCCGGCGCGTACCTGGTCAACCCCCATGACCTGCAGGGCGTCAAGAACGCCCTCGCCGAGGCGCTGGACCTGTCACCGGACGAGGCGCGCCACCGCATGAGCCGGCTGCGCCGCCAAGTGCTCACCCACGACGTCGAGTTCTGGGCCCGGTCGTTCCTGACCGCACTCTCCGACGGCCGCCCCGGACCTTCCCCTTCCCCCGCGGCGGACGGTTCGTCCCCGCTCGCCTACGACACCGAATGGGCCCTGACATGACACCCGCACAGCCCGCCCCCCTGCGGAAGGCCGTCGTCCCCGCGGCAGGCATGGGGACGCGGTTCCTGCCCGCCACGAAGGCAACACCCAAGGAAATGCTGCCCGTCGTGGACAAGCCGGCCATCCAGTACGTCGTCGAGGAGGCCGTGTCCGCCGGCCTGACCGACATCCTCATGATCACCGGGCGCAACAAGAGAGCCCTGGAGGACCACTTCGACCGCAACCAGGAGCTGGAGCGCATCCTTCAGGACAAGGGCGACCAGGACCGGTTGCGGAAGGTCCGGGCCACCAACGACCTCGCCGCACTCCACTACGTGCGGCAGGGCGAGCCCAAGGGACTCGGCCACGCCGTCCTGTGTGCCGCCCCGCACGTGGGGGACGAACCCTTCGCCGTACTGCTCGGGGACGATCTCATCGATCCCCGCGACCCCCTGCTGGCGCGCATGGCCGAGGTCCAGCGGGACCACGGCGGCAGCGTGATCGCCCTGATGGAGGTCGACCCCGCCCAGATCCACCTCTACGGCTGCGCCGAGGTCGCCCTCACCAAGGACGCCGATGTCGTCGAGGTGACCTCCCTCGTGGAGAAGCCGCAGCCCGGCCAGGCCCCCAGCAACCTCGCCGTCATCGGCCGCTACGTCCTGTCGCCCGCCGTCTTCGACGCGCTGCGCGACACCCCGCCCGGCAGGGGAGGGGAGATCCAGCTCACCGACGCGCTGGAGCGGCTGCTGGCCACCGGCGACGAGCCGATCCACGCCGTGGTCTTCAAGGGCCGCCGCTACGACACCGGTGACCGGGGCGACTACCTGCGCGCCATCGTCCGGCTCGCGTGCGAACGCGAGGACCTCGGCGCCGACTTCCGGACCTGGCTCCACCAGTACGTCACCCAGTCGCTGCCGCACAGCCCCTGACCGGGCCACCACCCTCACCCGGCCGGACACCCACGCCCCGCGAAACGGATATCCCGATGACCGTCGAAACCGCCCATTTCACCCGTGCCATGGCCCGCGTTCCGGCTCCCGTGACGATCGCCACCACCGTGGACGCGTCCGGCGACCGGTGGGGTTTCACCGGAAGCTCCTTCAGCTCCCTGTCCCTCAGGCCGCCCCTGGTACTGATCTGCCTGGACAAGAACGCCAGCACCCACCAGGCCTTCGTCACCGCGGAGCGCTTTCTGGTCAACATCCTCGCCGCGGAGCAGAGCGACGTCGCCCTGCGCTTCGCCCGGTCCGGCGTGGACCGGTTCGCCGACGGAGACATGGAGCCCTGCGAGTTCGGTCTCCCCGGGCTGCGCGACGCCGCGGCACGCGTCGCCTGCACCCTGCACGACGTCGTCGACGGCGGGGACCACAGCATCCTCATCGGCCGGGTGGAGGCGACCCACACCGGTGACCGCGCCCCCCTGGTCTACAGCGACCGCTCATTCGGCCGTCCCGTGTCCGCGGCCGCCGCCGTCGGAGCCCGCTGACATCGCCGGATCCGACCGAGGGGCAGCACCGTGGTGAGACCGCTGCACGTCGTCCTGCTCGGCACCTCCCACGTGCACTTCCGTGACTACCACGACCTGCTCGCCCGGGACCCCGGGGTGTCCTCGGTGGTGCTTCCGGCGGCACCGGACCCCGGGGACGGGCTGGTCTTCGACGCCGTACCCGTGCGGGAGGCGCTGCGGTCCGCGGACGCGGCCGTCATCACCGCCACCACCGCGCAGCACGCCCAACTCCTGCCGCACACGGCCCTGGCCGGCGTGCCGACCCTGGTCGAGAAGCCGCTCGGCGCGTCGGCCGCGGAGACCGCCCGCCTGCTGCCGTTGCTGGAGGCCGGCGCGGGCGGGACCACCGCGATGTTCCTGCGCTGCGCGCCCGGCCTCAAGCGGGTGCGGGCCCTGCTGCTGCGGGACGTCATCGGGCCGCTCACCGCCGTCCGGCTGCGCTTCGCGCACTCGGGCTTCACGGACGGCATGTTCACGGCCGGGACCGCATGGATGCTGGACCCCGCTCAGGGAGCGGCCGGAGCACTCGGCGACCTCGGCATCCACCTCGTCGACCTGCTGCTGTGGCTGGCCCCGCACCGGCCGCTCGACGTCCTCGACGTGGATCCGCGCTACAGCCCCGGCTGCCCGCTGGAGACGGCGGGCGCCGTTCTGCTGCGCTGGGGAGGGATCCCCGTGACGCTGCACACCAGCTGGGTCAGTCCGCGGGCCGGGTTCTCCGCGTGTTTCGAGGGGCGGCGCGGGACGATCCACGTCGACGACGGCCGGGTCACGGTGCTGACCGGACGGACCACGACGCGGCTGTACGAAGCGCCTCGGGCCGCGGCGGTCCTCCGGGCGTTCCTGCGCCGGCTCGGCGGCCGGGCGGCCTGGCAGCCCCCCGGCAGCGACGACATCCGGCGCGCCGCGGCACTGCTGGAGGAGATCAGCTCGGCTGCGACTCGGCCTCGCTCCGCGCCCCGTTGAGGATCGCGTCCAGCAGGCCCGGATAGCGGTGGTCGAGGTCCTCGCGGCGCAGGGACAGCAGGTTCTCCCGGCCCGATGGGCGCTGCCAGATGATGCCGGCGTCTCGCAGCACGCGCCAGTGGTGCGTCATCGAGGACTTCGAGACCCCGTCCAGGATGCTGCCACAGTTGTGCTCCTCGCCGTCGCTGAGGACGCGTACGACCGTCAGGCGCATGGGGTTGCCGAGGGCGGTGAGGACGTTGGCGATGCGGATCTGATCACGGTCGGGGTGGTGGGCGATCATTGTTCCACTGTACCGCGACAGTCTGACCATCCCTCGTCCACGCGGCCTCCCTGTCCGGCCCGGATCGGTCGTGGCCGGATCTCGCTCCCCCGGTTGCCGTCGGTTCGATTGTACGTAAGCATATGAACAGTCGTACTGGTTCGGGCTGCCCAGCCCATGACCCAAAGGGGCTGACCTTTCATGTCCACTTCACCCACGCTGCAGTCGGGCCACAGCGGTCCGCGTCAGCAACGTCTGGGCTGGAGTCTGGCGCTGCTGGCCTTGGCGCAGCTGATCTTCTCGCTCGACCTGAACATCGTCTTCGTCGCGCTGCCCGACATCGGTGACGACCTGGGCTTCCCCGGCCAGACCCAGCAACTGGTCGTCAGCGCCTACGTGGTCTTCGCCGGCGGCTTCCTGCTGCTGGGCGGGCGAGCGGCGGACCTGCTCGGGCGGCGCAGGATGTTCGTCCTCGCACTCACCATCTACGCCCTGTCGTCCCTGGCGGGCGGGCTGGCCGGCAGCCCGGCCGTCATCATCATCGCCCGCGCCGTTCAGGGCATCGGTGGCGCGCTCCTGCTGCCGTCCACGCTGTCCCTGATCAACACGCTCTTCGAGGAAGGGCCCAAGCGGAACCGGGCACTCGCCGTGTGGGGCGGAGCCGGCGCGAGCGGTCTGACCGTCGGCGCGCTGCTGGGCGGCATCCTGACCGAGAGCTTCGGCTGGCCCGCGGTCTTCTTCGTCAACGTGCCGCTGGCCGGCCTGGTCGCCATCGCCGCGCTGGCCGTCATCCCGCGGGACGAGGCGCGCACGGCGGGCCGCCGGTTCGACCTGCCCGGCGCCCTGACGGTCACCGCCGGTGCCACCCTGCTCGTCTTCGCCCTGGTGGAGGGACCGGAGAGCGGCTGGACCTCGCCCGAGGTCATCGGCTCCTTCGTCGCCGCGGTCGTCTTCCTGATCGCCTTCGCCGCCATCGAGTCCCGCAGCCAGGACCCGCTCATGCCGTTCCGGCTGTTCCGCAACCGCAGCCTCAGCGTGGGCATCACGGTCACCTTCCTCTACATGGCGACCTTCGGCACCCTGCCGTACTTCCTGACCGTGCTGCTGCAGTCGGTCCACGGCTTCAGCGCGCTGCAGACCGGTCTGGCCTTCCTCGTGCCCTCCGTCGCCATCGCCACCGGCACCCAGCTGGGCGAGCGCCTGACCACCAAGCTGGGCACCCGCCCGACCCTGCTGGCCGGCTTCCTCGTCGGCGCCGTGGGCACCGCGCTCCTCGCCTGGGGCTTCGACGCGGACGCCACCTACGTCATGCTGCTCCCCGGCCTGATCGTCTCCGGCGTGGGCCAGGGCATCGTCTGGACCGCCATGTGGATCGCCGCCTCCACCGGAGTCGCCGCCGACGAGCAGGGCATCGCCAACGGCATGGCCTCCACCACCCTCAACATCGGCAACGCCATCGGCCTGGCCGTCCTCACCGCCATCGCCGACGCCGGCACCGGCGGGAAGACCGGCGACGCGCTCAAGGCCGCCACCGCGGACGGTGAGTTCCTCGTCGTCCTGCTCACCGCCGTCGGCATGGTGATCGGCCTGCTCATCACCCTGGGCCTGCCCAGCAAGAAGAAGCAGGCCGCCTCAGCGGCCGTCGAGGATCCCGTCCTCACGGCTCAGTGAGCACATCCGGCCACCGTGCGTCCGACCATCCCCCGCGGGACGCAAGGGACGGCTGATGTGCTCGGTGCCCCGGCGGCCTGTGCCGCCGGGGCACCTTCCTTTGTGTACGCAACCCCAGGTACGGCTCGCCGCCCGGACCGAAAGGCCCCCCGTGACCGCTTCTCCCCCCGCCGTCACCCGAGAGCGCTGGCAGGTGCTGTGCAGGCTTCTCGGCAGCGCGGAGGCCCGTATCGAGCGTGCCCTGCGGACCGGACACGGGGTCAGCGCACGCGAGTTCGCCCTGCTCGACGTGCTCAGCCGCCGGCACCACGACGACGGCCGGCCGAGCACGCGCGACCTCGCCCACGCCATCGGCCTCAGCCACAGCGCCACCACGCGCCTCATGATCCGCCTGGAGGACCGCGGCCTGATCCGCCGTTCGCCCTGCACCGCCGACGCCCGCCGCATCCGCACCCGTGCCTCCGACACGGGCCTCGCCCTGGCGCGACAGGCCCGGCACACCCACCGCGCCGCCCTGCGGGAGGCACTCGCCGAAGCGGCGGGCGATCCGCATCTGGCGCCCGTGGTCCGCGCGGTGCGGGACGAGCTGGAACGGCGCGTCGCCACCCGCTGAGGCGGCAGCCCTCGGCTCTCCGTTCAGTCCCCCCGCGCGTACCTGTTCCGGGGAGCCGGCAGGCCCAGCCGATCGCGGAGGGTCCCGGTGTCGTAC
Source organism: Streptomyces sp. NPDC046727 (assembly GCF_040645635.1). Lineage (NCBI taxonomy): Bacteria > Bacillati > Actinomycetota > Actinomycetes > Kitasatosporales > Streptomycetaceae > Streptomyces > Streptomyces sp. NPDC046727. The sequence continues at coordinate 42,851 of NZ_JBEYYR010000011.1, read as the reverse complement.
GCCGTGCGGAACACACCGCGCCGTTGCAGTTCCGGCACCAGCCGCCGGGTGATCGCGGTGAGGTCGTACGGCAACGCGCCGGGCCGCAGCCGGAAGCCGTCCAGCCCGGCCGAGCGCCAGTCGAGCAGCAGGTCGGCCAGTTCACCTGGGGTACCCGTGAAGACCAGGGCGTCCGAGGTGTACGCGGCGCCGTTCAGCTGGTCCAGGTGCTCCTTGCGGCGGGCGGCGGCGCCGGGTTCGTCGTCCAGGAAGACGACCACCTCGGCGAACCTGCGCAGCGGCCGGTCCCGTACGTCCCTGCCCACCCGGTCCGCGGCCTCGTCCACCTGCGCGAGGATCGCCTCGGCGCCCGCGCGGTCCCGTGGCGTGACGAAGACGACGTCGCAGCCGCGCGCCGCGAACTCGTACGGCGTGGAGGCGTGCGCGAGACTCGCCACCACCGGCTGGCCCTGCGGCGGACGGGGCGTGATCGAAGGGCCCCGGACGCTGAAGTACGCGCCCTCGAAGTCGATGTGGTGCAGCTTGTCGCGGTCGATGAAGCGGCCCGTGGCCGTGTCCCGTATCTCCGCGTCGTCCTCCCAGCTGTCCCACAGCCGCCGGGCCACCTCCACCACCTCGGTGGCCTCCGCGAACAGCGGGCGCAGCCGCGCGGCGATCAGTTCGGGGTCGCGGATGTCGTCGTCGGTCAGCTGCGGGGTCGAACGGCGGCCGAAGTGGGCGGCGTCGGCGGCGCGCGAGGCGATCTGCGGACGCCAGCCCGCGCGGCCCTTGGCGGCATGGTCGAGGGTGGCGATGCCCACGGCGACGTGGAACGGCTCGGTGTGGGTGACGTTGACCGTGGGGACCAGGCCGACGCGCGTGGTGAGCGGGGCGAGGAAGGCCGCGAGCAGTACGGCGTCCAGGCTGCCCCTGACCTGGTCGGTCCGGTCGTCGGGCCGGTGCGGGGCGGCCGACTGCGGGCCGAGGGAGTCCTCGAACGTGACGAAGTCGAGCAGGCCGCGCTCGGCCTCCCTGACCAGATCCGCCCAGTACGCGGGGGTGAAGAGGGCGCCCGGGGCGTCCTGGGACCGCCAGGCCGCCGGATGCCAGCCGGCGCCGTCCAGGGCGACGGCGAGGTGCAGCGGGCCGTCGCTCACGATGCCTCCTTCGCGTTCCCGGAGCCGCGCCCGGCGCGCGGCAGCGGTGGCAGACCCAGGTGGTGGCGCAGTGTCGTCCCCGTGTACTCCCGGCGCAGGACGCCCTTCTCCTGCAGCAGGGGCACCACCCGGTCCACGAAGTCGTCCAGGCCGCCGGGTGTCAGATGCGCGGCGAACACGAAGCCGTCCGCGCCGTCGCTCTGCACGAAGTGGTCCATGGTGTCGGCGACCGTCCGCGGGCTGCCGACGAAGGTCTGCCCGCCGTGGACCTCGATGACCAGCTCACGGATGCTCAGCCCGCGTTCCTCGGCGAGGGCGCGCCAGCGCCGGGCGGTCTCGGCACGGCCCGTGCGGAACACGGAATGCCCCTTCAGCATCAGCGACTCGGGTTCCGGGTCGACGTCGGGCAGCGGCCCGTCCGGGTCGTAGGCGGACAGGTCGCGGCCCCAGACGGCCTCCAGGTGGGCGATGGCGGTCTGCGGGCTCACCTGGGCGCGGGTGATCTCGTCGGCGTACGCCGCGGCCTCCGCGTCGGTGTCGGCGACGACGACGGTGGCGGTGGGCAGGATCCGCAGCGCGTCCGGTGAGCGGCCGTACCGGGCGAGGCGGCCCTTGACGTCCTGGTAGAAGGCGCGCGCCTCGGCGAGGCGGTTGTACTTGCTGAAGACGACCTCGGCGTCCGACGCCGCGAACTCGCGGCCCGCCTCGGACTCCCCGGCCTGGATGATCACCGGGTGCCCCTGCGGGCTGCGCGGGGTCGTGAAGCGCCCCGCGATGTCGAAGTGCTCGCCGCGGTGGGCGAACTCACCGGCCCCGGCGCGGACGAACCGCCCGGCCACCGGGTCGGCGGGTACGTCCTCGCCGGCCCAGCTGTCCCACAGCTCACGCGTCGTGGCCAGGAACTCGGCGGCGCGGGTGTAGCGGTCGGCCTCGGCGAGGAAGCCACCGCGCCGGAAGTTCTCGCCGGTGAAGGCGTCGAAGCTGGTCACCACGTTCCAGGCGGCACGCCCGCCGCTGAGGTGGTCGAGGGTCGCGAGCCGGCGCGCCACCTCGTACGGCTCGTTGAACGTGGCGTTGACGGTGGCGGCCACCCCGAGACGCGTGGTGACGGCGGCCACCGCGCTGAGCATGGTCAGGTTGTCCGGGCGGCCCACCACGTCCAGGTCGTAGAAGTGGCCCTTGTGCTCGCGCACCCGCAGTCCCTCGGCGAGGAAGAAGAAGTCGAACCTGCCGCGCTCCACGGTCCGCGCGAGGTGCACGAAGTTGTCGACGGCGATCTGGCTCGTGGAGCGCGGGTCCGACCAGACGGTGACGTTGTGGATGGCCGGCAGCTGAGCGGCGAGATGGATCTGCTTCGTCATGCGCCGCGCACTCCTTCCGGGGCGAACGGGAAGCGGGCAGAAGTCACCAAGGCGGGGCTCCCTAGGAGTCTCAAGGGACAGGAATGTCAGGAATGCGGGCTCAGCCCGCGGACGCCTCGGGCATCTGCCCGACGTGTCCCATGCGGTAGCCGACCCCGCGCACCGTGATGATCCAGCGGCTGGAGCCGAGCTTCGCCCGCAGGCTGCTCACGTGCGTGTCGATGGTGCGGCTGGTGCGCACCCAGTTGCTGCCCCAGACCTTGGCCATCAGCTCCTTGCGGGAGACGACGGCGTCCGGCCGCGCGGCCAGCGTGTAGAGCAGCTCGAACTCCGTGGCCGTCACGTCGACGACCCGGTCGAGCAGGCGCACCTCGCGCGTCCGCGGATCGATGTGCAACGGCCTGAGCGAGATGCTGTCCGCTCCGACGGCCTGCGGCCGGGTGCGCCGCAGCACCGCTTCGATCCGTGCCCCGATCTCCCGCGGACTCCAGGTCCGCAGCACACAGTCGTCCGCTCCCGCCTTGAGCGCGAGAACCCGCTCCAGTTCGTTGTCGCGGTGCGTGCAGGCGATCACGGGGATGTCGCTCTCCGCCCGCAGGGTGCGGCACACCTCCAGCCCGTCGATGTCGGGCAGGTCCAGGGAGAGCAGTACCAGATCGGCGTCGTGGTACGTGCGCAGGATCCGCGCCCCCCGGTCGACGGTGTGGGCGGCGTACCCCTGGCGACGCAGATCGCCCGCCGTAGTCTCGGCCGCGGCGGCGTCCGGCTCCACGACCAGCACTTTCCTCACGCGCCCAGGCCTTTCGCTCCGGCTTGCGCCCAGCGGTTCGCGGTCTCGGCGCTCGCCCTGGGCATGGGTACGGCCGGCGCGGGGACCGCGTCGGGAGCGCCGTACAGATGCCGGTAGGCGTACGCGGCCGAGACCATGGTCATGTGGTGGTGCCAGCCGGGGAAGGAGCGGCCCTCGAAGTCGAGCACGCCGAATCCCTCCCGCAGCGCGGCGACCGTCGTGCGGGCGGCGGCCTGGCTCCGGGCCAGCGCCAGGACCTCGTCCACGCCCCGGTCCAGCAGGCTGGTGATCCAGTACCTGGCGGATTGCGCCCCGTCGGCGGAGGGCTGTTCCAGGACATGGTAGGGACGCGACACGTCCTTGCCGGCCCCGCGCTGGGCCAGGCGCACCGGCCCGCCGTACACGTTGACCCGCACCCCCTTCGAACCGCCCTGCTCGGACTGGCGCATCAGCACATGCGGCTGCCGGGCATGCGGCTCCTCCATCAGCTCCCCCACGGTGATCACCCGCGGGGAGGGGCGTCCGATGAGCACGATCTGGCCCGGGTCGACCTCGCAGACGAAGTCGAGCCCACGGCGGGCGAGTCCGGCCATGACACCGCTCGCGTCGTCGCACCGCCGGGTGAGGTTGAGCACCCAGGGCGCGTCGGGCAACCGGGAATGCGCGGCGACACCGGCGGCGAAGCCGAGGACGTAGGCCCCCACGGGCCGCCCCGTCTCCGCCTCCGGTATCCGCGCACGGCGCCTGCGCAGATCGTCCCAGTCCCAGGCCCCGTCGAGGACGAGGTTCCAGTCGACCGGGAAGCACTGGGTGCCCGTGCCCGCGCCCGTGGTCGTCGCCAGGAAGAGGCCGAGGCCGCGCTGGCAGTTGATGGTGCGTCCGGTCGCTTGGTCCAGGCGCCGGTGCACCCCCACCGAGTGCTCGCCCTGTTTCGGTATCAGGACGTCGGCGGTCGTCCACGCGTAGGCCGGCCTGCTCGCCGCGATCGTCCGGGCGAGTGCGGAGCGCACCGGCTCCCAGGTCCAGGGACTGCTGTTGATGAACTGGTGCAGACCGTGCGCGGCTCCCGTCGGCATCAAGCCGGCCTGGGCCATCCGCCGCGGTGTCTTTTTCCCCGGCGTATGGAGCAGGCCCCACAAGTATGCCCGCGCCCAACGACGTTGTTCCGCGCGGTGCAGCGGGTTGAATACTTCTCCAATAAACTTCTGTATGCGCTCGCGCTCCGCGGCTTCGACGCGCACTCCCAATGACGACATGGTGAACTACGCCCCCTCGCAGTCGTGTCGCCTCATCGTTTCGATGTGCGTACAGTCGTACGGGGACCAAAACTACCGGCTTGTTCGCTGATTTCACCGGTCGGCCGGGCACTTTGACATTTCGCCCGCTGACCTGTGAAAACGCTCATGGGTGGGATTTGGGACCGGCCGGGCGTCCGGGTCCCGGGAAGGCGTTTCCCTCCGGCGACGACCAGCGGGCCGGAAGCCATTTCCACTGGTCACGGCGGATCTGCCGGGTGCGCCCGCGGTAACCGCGACCGCCGGTGACGAGGATCCGCGAAAAAGTCTGTTTCCAGTCAACGGCATATGAACATCACATTGCGCGGCCCGAACATCGGCCGACCCGTCGAACGGGAAAGCAGGCGCCCGGCGGACCTACGCCCCGGGCCGCCGGGACGGGAAACCGTGGCGGCGGGCGGCGAGTACGACGACCAACACCGGGAGCAGGAGCAGCAGTACGGTCCAGGGGAAGGAGCCGCTGCCGCTCGCGTCCAGCAGCACGCCCCCGAGCACACCGCCGCCGGCCATGGCCACGTTCCACAGCGTGACGAGCATCGCCTGGGCCGCGTCGGCGTGGTCGCCGCCCGCATCGCCGACGGCCGTCTGCAGCAGCGTGGGCAGGCCGCCCCAGCCCAGCCCCCACAGCACCGCGGCGACGTACACCAGCGGGCCGCCGTCGGTGAGTGCCGCGAGCAGGGCGGCGGCGGCACCCACCAACAGGGTGCCGGCGATGGTCAGCGAGCGCAGCCGGTGCTGGATCCGCGCGCCCACGATCCAGATGCTGATGAGCGAGGCGGCCCCGAAGGCGAGCAGCACCAGGTCGGTGCGGTCGCCCATCCCCAGGTCGTCCAGGAACGTGGCGATGTAGGCGTACAGCACGGTGTGCGCCAGCACGAAGACAAGGGTGACGAAGAGCACCGGGCGCACGCCCGGGACACCCAGCGCCCGCAGCATGCGCGGCCGTTCACCGCGCTGCAGGCCCGGATAGTCGGGCACGGCGGCCGTGATCCACACCAGCAGCACCACGGTGAGCGCGGTCATCGCCAGGAACGCCACGCGCCAGCCGAGGGCCTGGCCGAGGAACGTCCCGGCGGGCACGCCGAGGGAGAGCGCCACCGGAATGCCGGCCATGGCGACCGCGATCGCCCGGCCCTGCAACGGCACCGGCGCCATCCGCCGTGCGTAGCCGGCGAGCAGGGCCCACGCCAGGCCGGCCGCGACACCGGCGATGAACCGGGCCGCCATCGTCAGCGCGTAGACGGACGACACGGCCGTGACCGTGTTGGCCACGGCGAAGCCCGCCACCGCGGTGAGCAGCAGCCGCTTGCGCCGCCAGCCCGCGGTGGCCGCCGTCAGCGGGATCGCGGTGAGCGCGGTGCCGAGCGCGTAGACCGTGACCGTCTGCCCGGTCGCGGACTCGCTCACCCCGAGGGCACGGCTCATCCCGGGCAGCAGACCCGCGGGGAGCGTCTCGGTGAGGCTGGTGATGAACACCGCGGTGGCGAGGGCGAGAAGCGCCGCCAGCGGCAGCCGCTGTCGCTGCTCCTCGCTCCGTGGCCGCACAGGTGGCGCGGCACCGGAATCCCTGTCGGCGGCGGCCGTGTCGGGTGAGGCGCTCATGGGGGTGTCCTCCGTATCTCGTGGGGCCGTTGCCAGGGCCTGCGACCGGGGGCCGGCGGTGAGCACGACGGTGCCGCCGCCGGGCACGCCCGACGGCAGAGCCATCCGGCCATGCGACTGTGCGCGCGGGCACTTCGGGAATGCTTCGGAAATGCTTCGGGAACGCTCAGGAGCCGAGGCCGGAACAGCTGGGCGCCTTACTGGAGAGGTACGGTTGTGTACATGCGGTTAGGGGTGCTCGGACCACTCGCGGTATGGGACGACAAGGGAGAGCCGGTCCAGGTCCCCGAGACCAAGGTGCGGGCGCTGCTGGCGGATCTGCTCGCCCACGACGGCGGCCCCGTCTCCGCGGACCGGCTCATCCACGACCTGTGGGGCGAGAACCTCCCCGGCCGTCCGGCGGGCGCCCTGCAGGCCAAGGTCTCCCAGCTGCGCCGGGTGCTCGGCCGGGAGCGGCTGGTGCGGCAACCGCCCGGCTACCGGCTGCGGCTCGACGCGTCCGACGAGGTCGATGCCGAGCGGTTCGGCCGGCTCGTCGCCGAGGCCCGCTCCGTCACGGACCCGCGGGCGCGGGCGGCGCTGCTCACCGAGGCCCTCGGCCTGTGGCGGGGGCCGGCGTACGCGGACTTCGCCGACGAGGAGTTCGTCCGCGCGGCCCGGCAGTGCCTGACGGAGCAGCGGCTGGCCGTTCTGGAGGAGCGGGCCGAGGCCCGTCTGGCGGCGGGCGACCACCTGCTGCTCGCCGGGGAGCTGGCCGCCCTCGTGGCCGAGCACCCGCTGCGGGAGCGCCTGCGTGCCGTGCAGATGCGGGCGCTGTACCGGTCCGGCCACCAGGGCGAGGCGCTCGCGTCGTACGAGGAGCTGCGCACCCGCCTCGCCGGGGAGCTGGGGGCCTGCCCCGGCCCCGCGCTGAGCGCGCTCCACCAGGCGATGCTCCGCCAGGACCCGCACCTGGACACTCCGGCCCCGGCCGATGCCGCCGCGCCACGCCGTCTGCCGTCGCCGGCGCGGCCCGAGGCCGCCCCGGCGCCCGCTGCCCCGGCCGCTGCCCCGGCCGGTCTGCCCGTGCCGCTCACCGCCCTCATCGGCCGCGAAGCAGCCCTCGCCCGGCTCTCCCGGCTCCTCACCCGGCAGCGGCTGGTCACCCTGACCGGGCCCGGAGGCGTCGGGAAGACCCGGCTGGCCGTGGCCGCCGCGCAGGACATCGCGTCCGGTGGCCCGGCCGCCGGACAGCCCGACGAGGCCTGGTTCGTGGAGTTCGCGGGCGTCCGCAGCGCCACCGCCGACGACCTCGCCGAGATCGTCGCCGCGACCCTCGGCATCCGGGACGACGCGCCCTCCGCCCCGCCCGCCACCGGCACCGGGACCGCCTCGCCCGTGCACCGGCTGACCGCCGCCCTGCGCGACCGCCGCACCCTGCTCGTACTGGACAACTGCGAACACATCGTCGCAGCCGCCGCCGAACTGGCCGGGCCGCTCCTGCGCGGCGCCCCCCGGCTGCGCATCCTCACCACCAGCCAGGAACCGCTCGCCCTGGCCGGTGAGACCGTGTTCCTGGTCGAGCCGCTCCGCACCCCCGACGCCGTCCGCCTGTTCACCGAGCGGGCCGCCGCCTGCGCGCCCGGCTTCCGGCTCGGCTCCGGCGACCCCGACGGCACCGCCGACGGCGCGGGCTCCGACCACGCCGCCGTGGCCGAGATCTGCCGCCGCCTGGACGGCATCCCGCTCGCCCTGGAACTGGCGGCGACCCGGGTACGGGCCCTGGGCGTACGGGAGCTGGCGGCGCGCCTCGGCGACCGGTTCCGGGTGCTCACCTCCGGGCAGCGCGGCGCGCCCGCCCGACAGCAGACCCTGCGCGCGATGATCGACTGGAGCTGGGAGCTGCTCAGCACGCCCGAGCGCACCGTCCTGAGCCGGCTCGCCGTACACAGCGACGGCTGCGACCTCGCGGCGGCGGAGGCGGTGTGCGCGGGGGAGGGCGTGGCCGGCGGCGCGGTGCTCGACCTGGTCACCCGGCTCGTGGAGAAGTCCCTCGTCGTCGTCGCGGACGGCCCCGCGGGCCCCCGCTACCGCCTCCTGGAGTCGGTCGCCGCGTACGCCGCCGAGCGGCTGCACGAGACGGCCGACGAGGCCGCGGCCCGCGAGCGCCATCTGCACCACTACCTCGCCCTCGCCGAACGCGCCGAGCACCGGCTGCGCGGTCCGCACCAACGGGACTGGCTGGCCCGCCTGGACACCGAGGCGGGCAATCTGCGCGCCGCCCTGGACGAGGCGGTACGACGGGCCGCCGCCGGGCGCGGCGCGGAAGCCGTCCGGCTCGCCACCGCCCTGACCTGGTGGTGGCTGCTGCGCGGCCGTCTCACGGAGGCCCGCCGCGGCCTGGCCGCCGTCCTCGCGGCCACCGCCGGCGACCCCGACCCCGAACTCGCCGTCCTGCACGGCGCGTTCGTGCTCCTGACCGGGGAACGCACGGTGCCCGGCCCCGCCGACGCCGTACCCGACCCGGTGCGCCGCGCCCGGGCGCTGTGGCTGACCGCCTACGGCATGTTCAGCGCCGGCGACCTGGACGGCAGCCGCGCCCTGAACACGCGCGCCCTCGGCGATTTCGAGGCCGCGGGCGAGCGGTGGGGCATCGCCGCCGCGCTCGGCCTGCGGGCCGCGCTCGCCCTGGTCCGCGGCGACCTGGACGGCCTGGCCCGCGACGGGCAGCGCAGCCGTGCCCTCTTCCGCGAGCTGGGCGACCGATGGGGCGAGCTGCAGACCGTCTCACCGCTCGCCGCGCTCGCCGAGATCAGGGGCGAGTACGCGCAGGCCACGCACCAGCAGCACGAAGGACTCCAGATGGCCCGGGAGTTGTGCCTGCAGGCCGAGGTCTCGGCCCGGCTGTCCGGGCTCGGCCGCCTCGCGCTGCTCGCCCAGGACTACGACCGCGCCCGCGAACTGCACGAGCAGGCGCGCCGCATCGCCGTCGAACAGGGCTACAAGTACGGCGAGATCCACGCCGACATGGGCTTGGCCCTCGGCGCGCGGCGCTCCGGTGACCTCGACGCGGCCGAGGCACAGCTGCTGCGCATCCGCGACGACCACGCCGACGTCTCCTCGCCGGCCGGTGACCATCTGCTCCACGCCGAACTCGGGTTCATCGGCGAACTCCGCGGCGACGCCGCCCGGGCGGCCGCCCACCATCTGCGCGGCCTGCGGATCGCGCGCGACCTGGACGAACCGCGCGCCCTGGCCCTCTCCCTGGAGGGACTGGCCGGCGCGGCCGCCCTGTACGGACACCGGTCCGGTGCCACCTGCGCGGCCCTGCTGCTCGGCGCCGCCCACACCGCGCGGCGCAGCGTGGGCGCACCACTGCCGCCCGCCGAGCGCGGTGACGTCGACCGCGTCACCGCGGCGGCTCAGGCCGTTGTGGGCATGCGTGCGTTCCGTGAGGCGTTCGAGCGTGGTGCGTGGCTGGGTCCGGCGGAGGCGGAGCGTCATGCGTGCGCGGCTCTGGCGGGCTTGCTGGGCAAGGCGGCGTGAGTCGGGTTGCTCAGGTCGAGCCGGGTTCGGTGGTCTGCCCGCTGGCGTCGGTGTCGGGGAGCGGGGGGCTCCGTTGCCGGTCGCCGAGCGTGGTGCGTGGCTGGGTCCGGCGGAGGCGGAGCGTCATGCGTGCGCGGCTCTGGCGGGCTTGCTGGGCAAGGCGGCGTGAGTCGGGTCGCTCTGGTCGAGCCGGGTTCGGTGGTCTGCCCGCTGGCGTCGGTGTCGGGGAGCGTGGGGGCTCCGTTGCCGGTCGCCGAGCGTGGTGCGTGGCTGAGTCCGGCGGAGGCGGAGCGTCATGCGTGCGCGGCTCTGGCGGGCCTCCTGGACAAGGCGGCGTGAGTCGGGTCGCTCAGGCTGAGACGGGTTCCGTGCGCTGCCCGCCGGCGTTCGCGCCGGGGAGCGTGGGGGGCTCCAGGCCCGTCGACGCGGTGTTGATGATGCCGTCCAGGACGTCGCGGGAGCGGATCAGGTCGGCGATCATCCGGTCGAGACGGCCGCGCTCGGCGGTGAGTTCGTCCACGAGCCGGGGGGTCGCGCTCTCGCTCGGTGTGCCGTCGCCGTCCCGCATGCAGGGCAGCAGCTGGGCGATCTTCTTGCTGTTCAGCCCCGCGGCGTAGAGCGCCTGGATGCTGATGACCCGGTCGACCGCCCACTCGCCGTAGTCGCGATGGCCACCGGGGGTCCGCTCGGCCCGCAGCAGGCCGTTCGCCTCGTAGTAGCGCAGCGACCGCTCGCTCACACCGCTGCGCCGGGCCAGTTCACCGATCCGCATCTCCCACCCCGTCTTTTTCACTGGAGGACTTGAATCTGACGCCGGTGTCAACTTCTAGCGTAACGGCTGACGCACAACGAGTCGTTTACGGAGGAAGCATCGATGAGTGACCTGACCGGCAAGGTGGCGCTGGTGACCGGCGGCAGTCGCGGTATCGGCGCGGCGATCGCGAAGCGGCTGGCCGAGGCGGGGGCGGCGGTGGCGCTGACCTACGTCCAGGCCGAGGACAAGGCACGCGAGGTCGCCAAGCGGATCGAGGCGGACGGCGGCAAGGCCGCGGTCATCCGGGCCGACCTGGCCGAGCCCGACGCCGCGGCCGAGGCCGTGGAGCAGACGGTCCGCGAACTGGGCGGCATCGACATCCTGGTGAACAACGCGGGCTTCCTCGCCTATGGACCGCTGGACGAGGTGACCCCCGACCACCTGGACCGGGTGCTCGCCGCGGACGTCCGCTCGGTGTTCCTGGCCGCGCAGACCGCCGCCCGGCACATGGCCGACGGCGGCCGGATCATCAGCGTCGGGTCGTGCTTCAACGGACGCGTCCCCGGCGGGAACTTCGTTCTGCAGGCCATGGCCAAGACCGCGCTCATCGGGCTGACCAAGGGGCTCGCCCGGGAGCTGGGCCCGCGCGGGATCACCGCCACGGTCGTGGACCCGGGCCCGATCGACACCGACATGAACCCGGCCGACGGCGACTCCGCCGAGTGGCAGCGCTCCCTCACCGCCCTGGGGCGCTACGGCGAGGCCGAGGACATCGCCGCCGCCGTGGCCTACCTGGCGGGACCGGCCGGCCGCTACATCACCGGCACCGCCCTCGCCGTGGACGGCGGCTACACCGCCTGACGGAGAGCGCCGACCCCCACCCCACCGACACACCGAAAGGGCCCGCCGGATCATCCGGCGGGCCCTTTCTGTTGAAATCAGCAAGCAGTTTTCGGAATGCGGCCAAGCCTGCGATTCATTCGCACACCTTGCCCGGCGTGACATTCCCTGACCGCCCTTGACACAGCTCTGACACAGGGCCCAGCGCATCTTTGCACGACCTCCCGCAGCATGTTCGAGGCAGCGCAAATCCAGCGCAGAGCCCGGCGATCGAGAAGCAAGGCTCTGGAACAGGGAGGGAACGCAATGGCTGAACCGGAGAACTGGGGGAGCCTTCCGAGGCTGCCGCATCTGTCCGACGCGACCCTGCGCGACTCCGCCCACATGGGCGGTGTGGAATTCGGTCCGAAGGACGCCCGGATCATCGCCGAACTGTTGGTGAAGACCGGTGTCGACCTGGTCGAGGTCGGCATGGTCTCCGGCCCGGACTCCAAGGACGCCGACCTGGTCCTCGCCACGCACGAGGCGATCAGCCCCGAGCGCAGCATGACACTCGTGGTGGTGCGCGACCGCGACCAGGTCAAGAAGGCCCTGGACGAGGCCGAACGCCTCGGCGTGCGGCACATCATGTACTCCATCCCCACCTCCGAGCAGCACGCCAAGCTGAAGCTCGGCTCGCCGAGCGCCAAGTTCCTGAACGTGCTGGCGCGTTCGGCGATCTCGCAGGCGAAGGAGCGCGGCTTCCACGTCACCTTCAGCGGTGAGGACGGCGCCCGCACCCCCAAGGAGCGGCTGGTCCCCTACGTCACCGCCGGCTTCGAGGCCGGGGCCGACCGGTTCCGGCTCGCCGAGACCGTCGCCTGGCTGTCGCCCTGGCAGATGGAGGAAGTGATCTCCGACCTCACCGCGATCGACGGCTCCGAGATCGAGATCCACTCGCACAACATGCTGGGCATGGCCGTCGCGAACTCCCTCGCAGCCGTCCGCGCGGGAGCCCAGTGGATCTCGGCCACCGTCGGCGGCATCGGCGAGCGGGGCGGCAACGCCCCCCTGGCCGAGCTGCTCACCTCGCTGCGCGTCATCCACGGCGACACCCGTTTCGACCTGACCCACCTCACCGAGCTGTCCCGGGTCGCCCTCCAGGGCGCCGGCCTCGGCAGCGCCTTCCAGTCCGGCCCCACGACACCGCACGCCTTCGCGTACGAGCTGCCGGGCCAGCTCACCCACCCGGAGGCGTACGAGACGCTCCCGGCCGAGCTGGTCGGCAACAGCCGCGAGCTGCGCGTCCGCACGCGGCTCACCCCCGCGCTGGTCAGGTGGGCGCTCGCCGACTCGGACATCGACGTCGACGCCGAGACCTTCACGGCGTGGCTCGTCGAGCGGCAGGAGGGCAACGGCGCCCCCGTCCTGGACCAGGAGGCGGTCCGCAAGGCCGCCATCGACTTCCAGGCCGCCTGAGCACCGACCCGCACGGCCCCTGTTCGACCCCATCCATCACCCCGATCGGAGTTCTCCCATGAGCACCGCTGTTCTCACCGGCTCCTGCCCCGAGTGCGAGACCGACCTGACCGTCCCGCCGATGGTCCAGGGCGAGACCCTCTCCTGCCCCGAGTGCATGCTCACGCTGCGCATCGAGGGCATCGACGACGGCCGGCTGACCCTGCAGATGGTCGAGGTCCAGCTGCGCGACTGGGGTCAGTGACATGGCCCATCGAGTCGCCATCGTCGCGGACCGGGTCGGCTGGGAGGAGCGCCGGCTGATCGAGACCGCCCCCGAACTGGGCCTCCAGGTCGACTGGGTCAACGACGAGTCCCTGTGCGCCGGCCACCGGGACGCCGTGTCCGTCAAGGACTACGACGCGCTCATGGTCCGCAGCCGCAGCTACACCCGGGGCGGCCTGATCGCCACCCTCGCCGAGGCGGACGGCTTCAAGGTCCTCAACACCGCCGCGGCCATCCACGCCTGCGAGAACAAGCTGGTCCTGCGCGCCGTACTGCGTGAGGCCGGTGTTCCGGTGCCGGACTTCCGGCTCGCCCTGTCGCGCAAGGACTTCGAGCGGGCGCTCGACGAACTGGGCGTGCCCGTGGTGCTCAAGCCGGTCTACGGCGGCATGGGCAAGCGCGTGACCCTGGTCCGCGACTCCGACCTGGCGCAGTCCGTCTACGACTACGTCGAGGACCTCGGCCACGCCTTCGAGCAGGCCTGCCTGGTGGAGCCCTACCTCGGCGGCGGGTCGATCCGCTGCCTGGTCGTCGGCCGGGAGATCGTCGCTGCCGCCGAGTTCGAGAGCGCGGGCGCCGACTGGCGCAGCAACGCGGCGCTGGGCAACCAGAGCCGGGCGCTGGCGCACGACCCCGACGTCCAGAAGATCGTGGACGGCGTCGTGGACCGCCTGGGCAGCGGCATCTACGGGGTCGACCTGTTCCGGACCCCCACCGGCTACCTCGTCAACGAGGTCAACCACGCCCCCGCCTGGCGGGGAGTGGCATCGACGACCGGCACCGACATCGCGTCCGTCGTCGTCCGTTACGTCCAGGAGACTCTCGAATGATCCGTGTGGGAATTGCCGGCGCGTCAGGACTCGCCGGCGGTGAACTCATCAGGCTGGTCAATCAGCACCCGGAGATGGAGCTGACCTTCCTGGGCGGCAACGCCAGCGCAGGCCGGCGCCCCGCCGAGCTGCACCCGGGACTCCGCCTCGACCTGGGCCTGACCGTCGAACCCGTCACGGCCGACCGCGTGGCCGAGACGTGCGACGTGGTGTTCCTGGCGACGCCGGCCCCGGTGTCCGCCCGGCTCGCCGCGGAGCTGGCCGACCGCGTCCCGTGCGTGACCGACCTCAGCGGCGCCTTCCGCATCCGCACCCCGGAACTGCACCAGCGCTGGTACGCCAAGGCCGAGCGGACCACCGAACTGGCCGACCGGTTCGTCTACGGAGTGCCGGAACTCGTCGGCGACCAGCTGGTGGACGCCGCGCTGATCTCCGTGCCCGGCTGCTACGCCACCGCCATCACCCTGGGGCTCGCCCCGCTGACCCTCGGGCTCGGCCTGAACCTGCGCACGGTGGTGGTCGACGGCAAGAGCGGCTCCAGCGGCGGCGGTCTGCAGCTGCGCGTCCCGGACCTGCACCCGCTGCGCAACGGCGCCATCGCACCGTACGCCCCTACCGGGCACCGGCACGCCGCCGAGGTCAGCGACTTCCTGCAGCGCAGCAAGCCCGGCAGCGTCGGCTCCCTCGCCATGTCGGCGTACGGGGTGTCGCACGTGCGCGGCCTGCTCGCCAGCTGCTACGTGTACACCGACGACCCGGTGGACGAGCGCGCGCTGCAGCGGGCGTACTTCCGGTTCTACAGGGAGCACCCCTTCGTCCGGGTGCGCCGGCACAACGAGACGCTGATCCCGGTGCCCGACCCGCAGGCCGTGCTCGGCTCCAACTACTGCGACGTCACCGCCCTGTACGACCCGGACGGGGGCCGCATCGTCGTCCTCGCCGCCCTGGACAACCTGGTCAAGGGCGCCGCCGGGCAGGCCGTGCAGGCAGTGAACAAGCGCTTCGGCCTGCCCGAGGAGACGGGCCTGACCATGCAGCCGGTGATGCCCGCATGACCGGCATCCAGCACCCCCCGACCGTGGTCAAACTCGGCGGCAGCTGCCTCGCCGACCTCGACGGCTCCTGGTGGGACGACCTCGCCCGGCACGGGCAGGAGCGCCCGCTGGTCCTCGTGCACGGCTGGTCCAAGCCGCTGAAGGCGCTCAGCCCCCGCTACAGCGAGCCGTCGGCGATCCTGCGCGACCGGTACGGCAACCAGAGCCGCTGGACCACGCCCGAGGTCATCGCCGACATCAAGACCGTCAGCGCCGAGCTGGGCGAGGAGGTGCTGCGGCGCCTCGAACAGCGCGGCATCACCGCGGAGCGGCTGCTCGGCAGCGACGGGCTGGTGGGCGCCGGCGAGGGCGAGCGCTGGTGGTGGAAGGACAAGCAGCTCGTCGAGCTGGAGAACCTGGTCGGCCCGATCACCGGGGTGGACCCGGCGCCGCTGGTGAAGCTCCAGCCGGGCCACGCCTACCTCGTCACACCGCTGGCCCGCAACAGCGCGGGCCAGGAGGTGAACACCGACGCCGACCGGGCCGCCGCCGCCCTCGCCGGCGCCACCGGCGCCACCGACCTGATCCTCGTCACCGACGTCGCCCACCTGCTGATCGACGGCGAACCGGTCCGCGAGATCACCGCGAAGGCGGCGGCCGAGTTCCGCGACAAGGGCGCCACCGGCGGCATGCGCAAGAAGCTGCGCGCCGCCGGCGAGGCCCTGGAGCGGGGCGTGGAACGGGTCGTCATCGGCAGCGCGCCGGTCTCGGACCTGATCGCCGCCCGCACCGGCACCGTCATCACACGAACCTGAGGAGCACCACCGTGGCGAAATCCCGAGTGCTGGTCGTCAACAACAAGACACTGTCGCTGCCTCAGCTCCGCGGACGCTTCGAAACGCTGGGCTCGGACACCGACACCGTCGACGCGGCCTCCGTGCCGGCCCGGCTCGACGGCCGCTACCAGGCGATCGTGCTGAGCGGCACCAAGGTGCGGGCCTACGACCAGGAGTACTACAAGCCGCTGGTCGACCTCGTCATGAACGCCGACGTCCCCGTCTTCGGCATCTGCGGCGGCATGCAGATCCTCGCGGTCGCCGCCGGGGGACAGCTGGCGGAGGGCCCGCAGCGGGTCGGCGGCTACGAGGTCCAGGTCGACAAGGAAGAGCCCCTCTTCACCCATGTGAAGCCGACGGTGACGGTCTTCCACCGGCACACCCTCTACCTCCGCGAGGCCCCGAAGGGCTTCCGTTCCATCGGCCGCTCCGAGCACGCGCCCGTGGAGTTCCTGCGCTCCGACGACGGCCGGATCTACGGCGCGCAGGCGCATCTGGAGTTCCGCGGCGACGGCCTGGAGATCCTGCGCGGCTTCGCCCAGCTCTACCAGTGACGGCCGCCGCGCCCCGGCGCGGCGCCCTCCCCGCACTCATGGACGAGACATTGACGAACTGGAGTACCCCGCAATGAGCGACGTCGAGAACACGCAGGATCCCGCGCTCGTCGTGCACCTGAACGGCAGCGGCGGCACCATCAGGAGCTGGGTGGTCATCGACACGCTGGTCGACGGCCTGGCCATGGGCGGCGTACGGATGACCCCCGGCGTCACCCAGGAGGAAGTCGCCGGCCTCGCCCGCGACATGACCCACAAGTTCACGCTCGCGGGCCTGCGCATCGGCGGTGCCAAGGGCGGCATCGTCTCCGACGGCACCGACCGCGAGGAGACCTTCCGCACCTTCGGGCGCACCGTCAAGCCCCTGCTGCACGGCGGCATCCACCTCGGCATCGACATGGGCGTCACCCCGGCCGACCGGGCCGTCTTCTTCGACGAAGCCGGCTACGACCCGCGGTACCGCCTGGGCGCCCCGGACATGCCGATCGACTGGCGCACCTACTACGAGCCGCTGATCGACGTCACCGGACACGGCGTCGGCGTCGCCGCCGTCACCGCCCTGGAGGCCGGCGGACGTACCGGGCCCGCCCGGGTCGTGGTGCAGGGCTTCGGCGCGGTGGGCCGCGCGGTCGCGCGGTTCCTGGAGGACCGCGGCCACGTCGTCGTGGGCGTCGCCGACGAGCGGGGCACCGTCAGCGCCGACCGGCTGCCCGTGGCCGACCTCGTCGCGATCACCGACGGGTTCGGGCGGATCGACCGCACCCGCCTGCCGCAGCACGTCACCCGCGCCGACGGCCCGGACGCCTGGCTCGACGTCGACGCCGACCTGCTGATCCTTGCGGCCCAGAAGCACGCGCTGAACGCCGGGAACGCCCACCGGCTGCGCGCCGGCCTGGTCGTCGAGGGCGCCAACCTCGCCTCCGACGCCGAGGCGCGGGAGAAGGCGCGGGCGGGCGGCGCCACCCTGGTGCCGGGCGTCATCGCCAACATCGGCGGCGCCGGCGCCGCCGCCCTGGCCGTCACCCGGGTCGTCCCCTTCGACCTGGCGGCCGACGCCCGCAAGGCGTGGGTCTTCGACTGGATCGGCGACCGGGTGGAGAAGAACACCCGGGCCCTGCTGGAGATCGCCGCCGCCCGCGCCGGCGACCCGCTGCCCGAACTGCTCACGGTACGACGTGGAGAACTGCGATGACGACCACCGTTCCACCGGCCGCGGCGGCGGCCCCCGGGCCGGCCGCGGACCGCGCGGCCGCCTACCGGTCGCGCGGCTGGTGGAGGGACGAGACGTTCCTCGACGACCTCCGCCGGCAGGCCCGGATACGTCCGCGCAAACTGGCCATCGCCGGACGCCGCCTGGACGAGGCCCGCACCGACACCCTCGACTACGCCGAACTCTCCCTGCTGACCGACCGGTTCGCCGGCGCCCTGCTCGAACTGGGCGTCCGGCGCGGGGACGTCGTCGCGGTCCAGCTGCCCAACCGGTGGGAGATGGTGCCGCTGATGTACGCCTGCATGGCCGTCGGCGCCGTCATCTGCCCCATCGCGCCGGAGTGCCAGGACGAGGAGCTGCGCCACCGCCTCGAACTCACCGAGGCCCGGGTCTGCGTCACCGTCGCCGAGTGGCAGGAGCACCCGCTCGCCGCGAGCATCACCGCGCTGCGCCCCGAACTGCCGCTGGAGCACGTGGTGGTGGTCGGCGGCCACGGCCCCGAGGGCACGCTCGACTTCCACGACCACTTCGTGTCGGTGTCCTGGGAAGAGCAGCACATGGCCGATCTGGAGGGCCGTGAACTCGGGCCCGACGAAGCCTTCGTGGTGCTGTTCACCTCCGGCACCACCGGCTTCTCCAAGGGCGTCGTGCACAGCCAGAACACCGTGCACTCGGGCGTGCGCGGCTACGTGGACACGTTCCTGCTCCGCGACGACCTGGTGGCGATCGTCACCACGCCCCTGGTGCACTACTCCGGGTTCGCCCAGGGCGTCCTCGCCGCGGTCATGCTCGGCGGGACGGTCGCCTTCCAGGACGGCCGCAACCACACCAGCCTGCTGGACCTGGCCGAGCGGTACGGCGCCACCCTGCTCTACGGCCCGCCGCCCACGCTCTTCGGTGTGGCGGCGGCCCAGCGGGCCGACCGGCACGAGGTGCCCACCCTGCGCTACACCGTCACCGGGGCGGCTCCGGTGCTCCAGGAGCTGGTGGACGAACTGCGCGACACCTTCGACACCGCCACGTACTCCGTGTGGGGCATGTCCGAGTTCGGGCCGATCACCATCAGCCGGCTCGACTACGACCAGGACTGGTCCGCGCACAGCCACGGCCGCGCGATCGACGCCATGGAGGTCCGCATCGACCTGTGCGGCAACCCGCACAAGCGCGCCGAGGTGGGCCGGCTGCGGGTGCGCGGCGCCTCGCAGGCGCTCGGCTACCACCGCAACCAGGACGCCTTCGACGCCGAGCTGACCGCGGACGGCTGGTTCGACACCGGCGACGTGGCCCGCGAGGACGGGCGCGGCGGCATCCGGGTGCTGGGCCGGGCCAAGGACGCCGTCCTGCGGGACGGGATCGTCGTCCCCATGGCCGAGCTGGAGGCGATTCTCTCCGCGCACCCGAAGATCGCCGAGGCGGCGCTGGTCGGCCCCCACGGGCAGACCGACGACCCGGTCGTGGCCGTCGTCGTCCCCCGCGTCGGGGCCCGGCCCACGCTCCGGGAGATCCGGGAGCACCTGCTCGAACGCGGCCAGGACTCCCGCTTCCTCCCGGACCGGCTGGACCTCGTCGAGGCCCTGCCCAAGACCCTGACCGGCAAGGTCAAGAAGGTCGAGCTGCGGCGGCGCCTCACCGGAGCCGGAGCCTGATCCGGCCCACCGCTCGCACGACGGCGCGGCGGCACTGCTCCAGGGCAGTGCCGCCGCGCCGTCGCACGGGTCCGGCCGGTCTACGCCGGTTCGGTCTCCGCATGCGGCAGCCCGTAGCTGTCCGCGATCAGGGACAGCGACGTGAGCCGCTCCTCCAGGCCGTGCGCGTTGGAGGCGAGCATGATCTCGTCGGCGTCCGTGCGCTTGTGCAGCGCGTCCAGCTGCTCCCGTACGGTCTCCGGTGTGCCGTGGACGGCGTGGTCGAGCCAGCCGCCGAGGATCTCCCGCTCGAACGCGGAGAAGACATGGGACCTGGCCTCCTCGGGGGTCGGCACCAGCCCCGGCTGTCCGCTCCGGAACCGCGCCGTGGTCAACGCCCCGGTGAGCGCCTGGTCCCGGGCCCGCTCCTCCGTCTCGGCGGCGAACGCGAAGACCCCCACGACCGTGTACGGCTCGGACAGCACGGCGGACGGCCGGAACGTCTGCCGGTACAGCTCCAGCGCGGGGATCGTGTGGTGGGCCGCGAAGTGGTGCGCGAAGGCGAAGGGCAGCCCCAGCCGGCCGGCCAGCTGAGCGCTGAAGCCGGAGGAACCGAGGAGCCACACCTCGGGCCGCCCCTGCGAGCGTCCCTGGACCGGACCGGGTACGGCGTGCACACGGGCGTAGGGATGCCCGTGCGGGAACTCGTCGTGGAGGAAGCCGATGAGTTCGGCCACCTCGGTGGGGAAGGAGTCACCGCTCGCGGGCCGACCGGTGCGGCGCAGGGCCCGCGCGGTCAACTGGTCGGTACCGGGGGCACGCCCGAGCCCGAGATCCACCCGGCCCGGAGCCATCGCCTCAAGGGTGTGGAACTGCTCCGCGATGACCAGCGGGGCGTGGTTGGGCAGCATGACGCCCCCGGAACCGAGCCGGATCCGGGTGGTCTGCGACGCCAGGTACGCCAGGATCACCGCGGGACTGCTGCTGGCGATGCCGGGCATGGAGTGGTGCTCGGCGACCCAGAACCGGTGGAAGCCGCGGGCCTCGGCCAGGCGGGCGAGCCGTGCGGAGGTCCGCAGCGCTTCCCGCGTGGTGTGGCCCTCGCCGACCGCCACCAGGTCGAGCACGGAGAGAGGGGCCGGAGCGCTGCCTCGCGCAGTGCCCCGGAGCGTCCCGTTCGCCTGGTTGACCATGGTTGTTGTCTCTCTGTAGGCGCGTACGCGTATGCGGGACATGACACGGGGCGGGTCCGGACCGGCGGGAACCGGCCCGGACCCGCCCCCGGGGGTCTACTTCGAGATGCTGTCCCCGTACCGGACCTGGTTCGCCAGGACGACGCCGTGGCTGGACACGTCGAGGACCATCCGGTCGCCGTTCTCGATCCGGAACCCGTCGTGGTAGGTCGCCTTGTCCGCGCCCAGGAAGAGGTAGTTGACCAGACCCGGCTGACGGAGCAGGGGGTGCGAGAACAGGTACTCCGCCATGTCCGGAATCCGGTGGAAGAGGGAGTCGGCGCCGCACGAGAAGCCGCCCTGCCACGCCGTGCCGCCGTCGCGTTCGACGGTGACGGTGCCGGTCACCTTCTCCGGCGGGGCGTCGAGGAACAGCCACGGGGCGATGGAGGTCTCGCACAGCTTGGCGTACGGAGTCCATGCCCACGGGTTCTTCAGGTGCAGGCCGATGTCGTTCAGGTCGTTGCCGAAGGTGTAGCCGGCGTAGTGCGGAACTCCCCGGTCGTCATTGGCGTACACGAGGACGACCTCGGGCTCCTCCAGCAGCCAGACCGGGTCGGGCTGGGTGGTCAGCGGCTCGTCGGGCAGCCGGAGCCACGAACCGAAGCCCTTGATGTAGTAGTTCGGCGCGGTGAACTCCTCGTCGGGCTCCGGGGCGCGGTCGAACTTGGAGCGGTGCGTGCCCATGAAGCCGTTGATCAGGGAGTTGTTGGAGGCGGTCGGCAGCAGCGGCGGGAGGAACTTCAGCCCGGCGTCGCCGAGTTCCACCTCGATCGGCTCGCTCCCCTCGGGCACGGCAGCGCTCAGGTTCCCGGGGCCGCCGCCGGCGACGAGGGCCGCCCGCAGCTGCCCGTCGGTCACCGGGTACAGGGTGAGGGAGTCGCCGGTCGCCGGAATGCCGCGGCCCGCGTACCGACGGCCCTGGTACTCGCACTCGAAGATGATGGACATGGCTGTCAGGGTCTCCTCAGGAGTTGGCGGATGTGTGGGTGGCCGGGAAGCCGTGCGAGCGGGCCGCGAGCACGATGGCGAGGACCGGGACCAGCAGGATCAGCACGGTCCAGGGGAACGCGTCGGCCCCGACGGCGTTCAGGAGGACGCCGCCGGCGATGCCTCCGGCGGCCATCGCGACGTTCCACAGGGTCACCAGGATGGCCTGCGCGGCGTCGGCGGCCTCTCCGCCGGCCTGACCGGCGGCGGTCTGCAGCAGCGTGGGCACCCCGCCCCAGCCGAGCCCCCACAGGGCTGCGGCGACGTAGACCGGGGCGTCGGCGCCGGAGAAGGCGCCCATGACGGCGACGGCGACGCCGACCAGCAGGGTGCTGACGACGGTCAGGGTGCGCAGATGGCCGTGGATGCAGGTGCCGACGGCCCAGATGCTGATCAGGCAGGCCACGCCGAAGACGAGCAGGACCGCGTCCACCTGGTCGCCCATGCCGATGTCGTCGAGGAAGCTGGCGATGTAGGCGTAGAGGAGGGTGTGGGCCAGGACGAAGACCAGGGTGACGATGAGCACCGGGGTGACGCCCGGCACCCGGAGCGTCCGGCGCAGGGGGATCTTGCCGGCGGTCTCCTGGCCGGGGTGGTCGGGCGCGACGGCCGTGATCCACACCAGCAGCACCACGGTCAGGGCGGTCATGGCGAGGAAGGCGGCCTGCCAGGAGACCACCTGACCCAGGAAGGTGCCGGCCGGGACACCCAGGGACAGGGCGACGGGGATGCCGGCCATGGCGATGGCTATGGCGCGGCCCTCCTGGTGGGGAGCGACCATCCGGCGGGCGTAGCCGGCCAGCAGCGCCCAGGCCAGCCCGGCGGCGACACCGGCGAGGAACCGGGCGGCCAGGGTGAGCGGGTAGTTCGCCGAGAGGGCGGTGACGGTGTTGGCGACGGCGAAACCGGCCATGGCGGTCAGCAGCAGCCGCTTGCGGGGCCAGGACGCGGTGGCCGCGGACAGCGGGATGGCCGTGAGCACCGTCCCCAGCGCGTAGATGGTCACGGTCTGCCCGGTGGCCGACTCGCTGGTGTGCAGGCCGGCGCTCATGTCGGGCAGCAGCCCGGCCGGCAGGGTCTCGGTGAGACTGGTGATGAACACCGCGACGGCCAGCGCGAGCAGAGCCGAAAGAGGCAGCTTCTGCCCGGCGGCTGACGCCGCGTCGGAGGTGGCGGGCGAAGGGGCGGCGGTGCCGGTGGACGGCTCGGCGCTTGTCATGATCGTTGCTGAACCTTTGAGAGGGAGGTGGACGACGGGGCCTAGGGGACGGGGGCACCGGTGAGGTCGGTCAGCGCGGTGTCGATCTGTTCCAGGTTCTTGCGGATCCACGGCAGTTCGAGGGGGGCCGGCGCCGTGAGCGCGGCGGTGCGCCGCTCGTCGTCCTCGCCGTAGAGCCGGCTGGTCGCGGCCCGGATCCGCAAGGGGTCGCCGGGCTCGCCGAAGGCACCGGCCGCGAGCAGTCCGATGCCATGGCGCTCGACGAGGAACCGGACCAGGTCCTCCCCGCCGCGCACGCCGTGGTCCCGGGCCAATCGGTCGCGCAGCGGCCCGAAATCGGGGTACAGGTAGCACGTCGCCCGCACCGGGGCGAGGGCCGCCCCGGCGCCGGTGAAGCGGTCGGCGACCGCACGCGCCACGCTCTCGTGCAGTCTGCGGCAGGCCGCGACATGCTCGGTGATCTCCGTCGGCTCGCCGAACGCGTACGCCGCCGCGGCCTGCATGGGCGCCGGCGGACTGGACCAGATCTGGCTGGCCACCGAGACGAGACGGTCGTGCAGGGCGCGCCCGGTGTCGCTGTCGGGCAGCCCGGCCACACCGGTGCGCCAGCCGCCGACGGCCAGGTTCTTGGTGAGCCCGGTGGTGACGACGGTGCGCTCCGGGGCGTGCAGCGCGGGGGACTCGGCCGGCACCGAGGTGTCGTAGACGAGGTCGCGGTAGATCTCGTCGGAGACGATGACGAGGTCGAGTTCCCGGGCCGTGGCCGCGAGGCGCCGCACCGTGCCGGGCGAGGCGACGGTGCCGGTCGGGTTGTCCGGCAGCGTCACCACCACGCACCGGGGATCCCGGCCGGCGGCACGCGCCGCGACGACGGCCGCGCGCAGCCGCTCCGGGTCGGGCACCCCGCCCTGGCCCGGAGCGATCGGCACCGGGATCGGGCGGGCCCCCACGAGCCGGGCCTGTGCGACGTAGCTGACCCAGCTGGGCACGGGCACGACCACGTCCCCGCCGATGGCGAGCAGCAGCGCGAACAGCAGGGGCTTGCTGCCCGGCCCGGCCACGACCAGCCCGGGATCGACGGCGAGGCCGCGCCGCCCCCAGTACCCGGCGGCGGCGGCACGCAGCGCGTGGCTGCCGGGTACGGGGCCGTACGCGTTACGGTCGGCCGCGGCGGCCAGTTGCCGGCGCAGCGCGGGGAGCACCGGCAGCCCGATCTCCCCGCCGGCCATGTACAGCACCTGCTCTCCGGCCCGTTGCCTGCGGGCCAGGGCCTCGTCGGCGGCCAGCGTCGCCGACATGGGAATGGGCGCGGCACCGGACATGGCTCGACTCCATTCGTGTGGTTCGTATCGATCCACAACCTTCCAATGAGCCGCGGGAAAGAGTAAAGGCGGTCCCGTCAAATCTCTGTAGTGGATTGTCAAGGAATGTCAAGACCGGGCGGAGTTGCAAAATCGGCCTGGCGGAACGTCAAGTTGGGAAGAATGCGGCCTCCCGTGCCTCGGACGCCCACTAACGTGCTGCCATGGACATTTTCCCGCTGCCCCGTCTCGGGCTCGTGGTTCCGCCGGAAAACCCCATAGCGGAGCCGGAGTTCCATCGCCTGATCGGCTCCGAGATGAATGTGTACACCTCGCGTTTCCCGCTGACTCCCGGAATGGGAGTGAAGGAAACGATGCTGAGCTACAACGACGTGCTTCCCGATATCATCGGCGCTTTCGGCCGTATGCGTCTGGATGCCGCCGTGGTGGCGTGCAACGCGTCGCACTACCTGCTGCGTCCCGAAGGCGACCGCGCCTTCGTCGCCGAGCTGTCGGAACGCTTCGGGTTCCCCGTGCAGTCGTCGACGCAGGCGATCCTCGCCGTCTGCGAGGCGTTCGGCATCACCCGCATGACGCTGGTCACGCCCTACTGGCAGTGGCTCACGGAGACGTCCCGCTCCTTCTGGGAGGAGGCCGGCGTCACGATCGACCAGGTCGTCCTCGCCCCGGCCGTGCCGGGCCGGACGGAGGAGGAGCACGAGTTCGATCCGTACCGGGTGACGACCAGGACCATCCTGAAGGGCGTGCGGGAAGCCGGCCTCCCCGACGAAGGGGCCGTGCTGTTCACCGGTACGGGCATGGGCACGCTGGCCGCCCTGGCCGAACTCGACCGTGAGTTCGGCCGGACCACGCTCCTGACGTCCAACCTCGCGTCGGCCTGGTGGGCGCGGCGCGCGGTGGGGGCCGCCGGCGCCGAGGCGCACCCGCTGCTGGAGCGGCTGGAACGCGGCGCGAGGCGCTGAGACCCGCTGCGCCGTGAGGCGACCTCGCCCCTCCCGGAGTCGGACCTCCTCTCCTCTCCGACCTCCCTTCGATCCGCACCCACCGTCAAGGAGACGCCAGCCGTGGCCACCGACAGCGAAGCACAGACGTCCGATCCCCTCGTGGCCGTGGTGAGCGGCGGCGCCTCCGGAATCGGGGCGGCCGCCGCGGCCGCACTCACCGCCCGCGGCGTGCGCGTCGCCGCCCTGGACCTGAAACCCGACGAGGTCGCCGCCCCCGCCGTCGGCATCGCCTGCGACGTCTGCGACGACGCCTCCGTGCGCGGCGCCGTCGCCGAGGTCGCCGCCCGGTTCGGCCGCATCGACATCGTCGTCAACAACGCCGGCATCGCCGCACAGGGCACCGTCGCCGACAACGACGACGACGAGTGGCGGCGCGTGCTCGACGTGAACGTCATCGGCATGGTGCGCCTCGCCCGCACCGCGCTGCCCCACCTGCGCAAGTCCCCGGCCGCCGCGATCGTCAACACCTGCTCCGTCTTCGCCTCGATGGGGGTGCCGGGGCGTGTCCTCTACTCCACGTCCAAGGGCGCCGTCCACTCGCTGACCCTGGCCATGGCCGCGGACCACGTCCGGGAGGGCATCCGGGTCAACGCCGTCGCCCCCGGCGCCGTCGACACCCCGTGGATCCAGCGCATGCTGGCGCGGAACGCCGACCCGGACGCGGCGCGGGACGCGCTGAACGACCGTCACCCGCTGGGCCGTCTGGCCCGGCCCGAGGAGGTCGGCGAGGCCATCGCCTTCCTGGCCACACCCGCCTCCTCCGGCACCACGGGCACGATCCTCGCCGTCGACGGCGGCATCCACGATCTGCGCCTGTAGGCCCTACAGGGGGTTCTCGCGCAGCCTTCCGCCAGGTCGGTGCCGGGGCGGCCGGTGAGCGGGTTGACGTAGATCACCGTGCGGCGGGGCCCGACCGCGTCCAGGCGGACCGCCCGGCCCGCGTGGGACCGTACGACGCCGCTGCCCCGGTGCGCCGCGGCCCGCGGGTCGGCGATCAGCGTGGAGCGGCGGGCGTTCAGCGCCTCGATGCGCTCGACGGGGGTGCCCAGTCGGTGGAGGACCTTGATCTCCCGCACGAGACGTACGTCGTCCTCGGTGGAGTCCCGGTAGCCGTTGCCGAGCCGCCCGGGCCCGGATCCTAGGACGCCGTCATGCGCACGGGCAGCCGCTCGGGGCCGTTGACGACGATGGAGCTGAGGAGCGTCGGCTCGTCGTCCAGGGTGACCCGGATCGACCGGCTGAGGAGCTCGCCGTACAGGAGCCGCATCTCGACGCGGGCCAGTACGCTGCCGACGCAGAAGTGCTCGCCGAAGCCGAGCGCCAGGTGCCGGTTCGGCTGCCGCCGGACGTCGAACCGGTCGGGGTCCTGGAAGACCGACTCGTCCCGGTTGGCCGAGGGCAGCCAGAAGGTGACGCGATCACCGGCGGCGATCCGGCGGCCGTCGATCTCCACCTCGCGGGTCGCGGTGCGCATGATGTGGGTGGCGGTCGAGGTCCACCGCAGCACCTCCTCCACCCCCGACGGCAGCAGGTCCGGGCGTTCCGAGAGGATCTCCCACTGGTCGGGGTGGCGCAGGAACGCGAGCATGCCGCCGGCCGTCGCGATACGCGTGTTCTCGCTGCCGCCGACGAGGAGGTTGTCACAGTTCAGGATCACGTCGTCCGGCGAGAGGCGCTCACCGTCCACGCTGGCCGTCGCCAGCACGCTGACCAGGTCGTCGGCCGGGTTCTTGGCCTTGTCCGCCTGGAGCGCCTCGAAGTAGCCGAGGATGTCCAGGTGCGCGAGGCGCCGGGTGAGCGGGTCACCGGCGCCGAAGGCGTCACTGGTGAGCAGGAAGAGCTTCTCCCAGTCGGCGTCGGGAATCCCCATCATCTTGCAGATCACGTACAGCGGGACACGGGCGGCGACATCCGTGACGAAGTCACACGCGCCCCGCTCCAGCGCGTCGTCCACCACACGCCGTACGACATCCTGGACGTCCTGCTCCATGGCCCGGGCCGACCGCACGGAGAACCAGCCGTCGATCAGCCCGCGCAGCTGACGGTGCCGGGGCGCGTCGGTCAGGGCGAGGGTACGACCGCCGCCGGGGTCGGCGCCGTGGCTCTCCGGTCGCAGCAGAATGCCCTGCGCGGAGCTGAACCCGGCCGCGTCACGGTAGGCCGTCCGGATGTCGTCGTACCGGGTCAGGACCCAGAAGCCCGGGTACTCCGTCGGTTCGTGCCAGTACACGGGCTGGTGGGCGCGCAGCCAGCGCCACTGGACGAAGGGGTCGCCCTTCGCGTACAGCTCGGGATCCACCAGGTTGATGAGCGGCGGCTGCTCGGCGGACTCGGTCGGCATGCGGGTGTCTCGCACTTCTGCTCAGCGTCTCAGAGGGACACGGCGGGGTCGGGAAGGGCCTGGAGGTCCAGACGCGCGTCGGCGCGCGGCTCGACGGCAGTGGTGTCGCGCGAGACCAGGAACGCAGGACGGCTGGGGCACTTCGGGGCGTTGGCGACCGCGTTGTACGTGATGAGCAGCAGCGCGCGGCGGTCCGCCGACACGTTGTTCGACGACGAGTGGACGATGCTGGGGTGGAAGACCTGGATGGAGCCCTGGGGGCCCGTGAACAGCTTGTGCCCGCTCTGCTCGGCGAGGGCCCGGGCCCGGTCGGCGTTCACGGTGTACGCGAGGTCGGCGGAGACATGGCTGTGCCAGTCGGACTCCTCGCCGTCCGCTCGGCCCTCCGGCAGGTCGAGCAGGCCCAGGCGGTGCGATCCGGGGATGGCCATGAGCGGCCCGTTGTCCTCGTGGACGTCGTCCAGGGAGACGGCGATGTTCACGGCGTCCGGGCGGGGCATGCCGTCCTCCTCGTGCCAGAACGCGAAGTCCTGGTGCCACGGCCAGGCCGCCCCTTCGTGGGCCTGCTTCAGGTTGACCTTGAACTGGTAGACGTACACGGGCCCGCCGACGAGTTGCTCGGCGAGTTCCACGAGGTACGGATGGCGTACGAGTGCCGCGCACACCTCGTCGAACGCGTGACAGCCGTGGATGGCCCGGACGATCCCGCTGCCCTTCTCGTGCACCACCTCCGGCCTGCGCTCGCCGCTGATGGCGAGGGCCCGCTCCCGGAGCAGCGCCACGGCCGCGTCGCTGAAGCGGTAGGGCGGCTCGCACCACCCCTCCTTCTCGTACGCGGATGCAAGGCCGACGTGCGAGGCGGCGCCGATGCTGGCCATGGACAGGAACCTCCTGTGTGGGCGGGAACGGGAAGAGTCGGGGCGGCGGGGTCAGGCGGCCGTCAGGACGAGGGCCGCGTTCTGGCCGCCGAAGCCGAAGGACGTGCTGAGCGCGGCTCCCGCGACCACGTCCCGGGGCTTCTCCACGACCAGGTCCAGCTCGCTCGCCGCCTCGTCCACGCGGTCCAGGTTCGCCGTGGCCGGCACCCGCTGGTGCTGGAGCGCCAGGAGCGTGAAGGCCGCCTCCAGGGCACCCGACGCACCCAGGGCGTGTCCCGTCAGGCTCTTGGTGGCGGTCACCGCGGGAGCGTGCGGGAAGACCCGGCCGAGCATGGCCGCCTCCGCCACGTCGCCGAGCGGGGTCGCGGTGCCGTGGGCGTTGACGTGCCCGATGTCGGACGCCGCCATGCCCGCGTCGGCGAGGGCCGTGCGCGTGGCCAGCTCCGTGCCCCGTCCTTCGGGATCGGGCGTGGTGAAGTGGTAGGCGTCGGCGGAGGCGCCGAAGCCGGCGACGCGGCCGTGGACGCGGGCGCCGCGCGCCCGCGCGTCCTCGCCGCGCTCCAGCACGAGGATGCCCGCGCCCTCGCCGAGCACGAAGCCGTCCCGGTCGGCGTCGAAGGGACGGGACGCCTCGGCCGGAGCCGACACGCGGGTCGACAGCGCCCCCATGCGGCTGAAGCCGACGCTGGTGGCCCGGGACCGGGCCGACTCGGCGCCGCCGACGACCGCGATGTCGCAGCCGCCGGAGAGCAGCAGATCGCGGCCCAGACCGATGGCCGTGGCACCGGAGGCACAGGCCGTGCTCACGCTCAGGCTCGGGCCGAACGCCCGCAGATCGGTGCTGATCTCACCCGCCGCCAGGTTGGTGAGACAGCGCGGTATGAACAGCGGCGAGACACGGTCGTGGCGCTCCGCGGCGAACTGCTTGAACTGCTTGTCGAAGTGGCGGGTGCTCGTCCCGCCCACGCCCAGCACGACGGCGACCCGGGCACCGTCCCAGGTGGCGGGGTCGAGGCCGGCGTCGGCGACGGCCTCCCGGGCCGCGACGAGCGCCATCTGCGCGTACGGTTCGAGCCGCCACGACAGCCCGCGGCCCAGCAGGGCGTCCCCGTCGAAGCCCGGCACGGCACAGCAGAAGTCGACGGGCAGCCCCTCCAGCAGACTGTCCGGGGCAGCCGTCGAGACACCCGCGAGCAGGCCGGCCCAGGTGGCCTCGATGCCGATGCCCAACGGGGAGACCAGGCCGAGGCCGGTCACCGACACGGCGGGCCGGGCGCTCACGCCGTGGCCTCGGAGGGGCCGTTCATGGCGGCGGCCACGAGGGCCACCGCCTCACCGATGGTGCTGTCCGGCGTCAGCTCCAGGGGCGGAACCCCGTACTCCTCGTCCAGGACCACCGAGAACTCGACAAGAGCCAGCGAGTTGATCTTGAGTTCGACGAAGGTCACATCGGGGGTGATGAGCGATTTGTCGATGCCCAGCGTCTCCGAAAGCCGCTGGGCTACCTCGTCGTGAAGATCGGACATCGGACGTCCTTCCAGGAATGACCGGTCAGGCGTATGCCATCGGTTTACCGCAGCGGTGATCCGAGCAAATTCACCGTGAACCGCGAACAGACCGCCGCGGGCGTGGTCGGCGGCGAAAGCGGGCCGCTCGCGGCATTTTCGACGATAGTGTGCACGAACGGCCGAGGGGTGAGCCCGGCAGGGGCCCGGCCGTGTACGTGATGAATCCGGACCCTAGGCCAGGATCTCCGCCGTGGCAAGCGCCAACTCCCCGGCGCGCACCGCGATATATGAGTGAAAACGAAGCGATAAACAGCATGCGCATGGTGGACCGCGGCACATTATGACGGGGAGAGTTGCCGATGCAGAATTCGCGAGCCGCGCTCAAAGAGCCGGACGTACCGGAGGAGTTGCCGATCGGCCCGCTGCCGATCCCCTGCGACCCCGACGATCCGGCACCCATCCGCTGGGTGCGGATGCCGAACGGCACCGGCTGCTGGGCAGTGTCCGACTACCGGCTCGCCCGCCAGGTCCTCGCCGACCCGCGCTTCAGCCGCGCGGCCACCCTGGCGCCGGACATGCCCAGCCTCGCCAGCATCGACCCGTCACCCGACTCCATCATCAGCCTGGACGGCAAGGCGCACGCGCGGCTGCGCAGGATCGTGGCCGGGGCCTTCACGGAGCACCGTGTCGACGCGCTGCGCCCGATGATCGAAGGCCGCGTGCGGGAACTCCTGGACGAGCTGGCGGCGGGGGAGCAGCCGGCCGATCTGGTCGCCGGGCTCGCCGCGCCGCTGCCGCTGAGCGTGCTCTGTCACATGCTCGGCATCCCCGTCACCGACCACGAGAGCTTCCGCGCGTGGGTGCCGGTCCTCTTCGACCTGGACAGCGCGGGCCCCGAAAGCCGGGCCCGCGCCTTCCGTATCACCCTCTACATGGCCAAGCTCATCGAGCAGAAGCGACGTGAGCCCGGCGACGACCTCATCAGCGCCCTCATCCAGGCGGCCGACGCCGAGGGGAAGCTGACGAACGGTGAGCTGGTCACCCTGTCGCTGTCGCTGCTGATGGCCGGGTACGACTCCACCGCGGACCAGATCACCCTCGCCTTCCTGAGCCTCCTGCACGAACCGGCGCGCGCGGACGCCCTGCGCGCCGACCCGGACCTCGTCCCCGCCGAGGTGGAAGAGGTGCTGCAGACCAATCCCTCGGCCCCGATCTGCTTCAGCCGCGCCGTGACCGAGCCGGTACAGGTGGCGGACGTGACCATCCGTCCCGGGCAGCCGGTCCTGGTCTTCCTCATGGGCGCCCATCGCTCGCTGCGTGCGCGCGAGGGCACGAAGGCCGGCGCCCATCTCGCGTTCGGGCACGGGGTGCACCGCTGTCTCGGCGCACCTCTGGCGCGGCTCCAGCTGGCCACGGTGATCCGCCTGACGCTGGACCGTTTCCCTCGCCTCGCGCTCGCGGAGGACGTCGCCGGCCTGCGCTGGAAGCCAGCCGCGGCGACCCGGGGCCTCACCGCGCTCCGCGTGCGCTGGTGAACGACGGCGGTCACCGCACGCCGGCCGCGCCCGCCCGACGGGGCGGCCACGGCAACGGCCCACACGGTGAGACGTGTGCCTATAGTGATTCACAGTTCCACTTGCTACGGGGAAAACAGGCGGGATAACGGGGGAAATCTGGCATGACCTCTTGTGATGCCGACCAAGCACGAGAGACTGACAGCGACCGGATCGCGATTTCGGCTTTAGGGACATTGCTGGCGACCGTCAACGGCCGCCCGGTGACGATTGCCGGCCCGCGGCAGCGCACCATCTTCGCGATGCTCGTCCTTGCCTGGGGCAGGGTCGTATCCGTGGACAGTCTGGTCGACGCGGTCTGGGGGGTCAGACCGCCCACCACCGCCCGCACGCAAGTGGCCATCTGCATCGGCGCCTTGCGCAAGGCGTTCCGGGCGGCTCATGTCAGTGAACCGGTCATTCTGACCACGCATCCGGGATACCAGCTCCTGACCGACTCCTGCTCTTTTGATGTCCGTGACTTCGCCGCCATGGCGTGCGACGCCGCCGACAACGTCCGGCAGGGGCGCCTCGAAGAGGGCGTCGGCCTGTACCGCAAGGCCCTCGACCTGTGGACCGGGCCCGCCCTGTGCGGAGTCGCCGGGCAGATGGTCGAGGACGAGGCCACCCGCCTGGAGGCCGAACGCCTCGCCGTGTACGAGGCGTTGTTCGACGCGGAGCTGTCCCTCGGCCGCCACAACGAGGTGCTGCCCGAACTGTCCGCGGTCGCCGACGACCACCCCCTGCACGAGAAGCTGCGGCACAGCCTGATGCTGGCCCAGTACCGCTCCGGGCGCAGGGCGGAGGCGGCGGAGGGCTTCCGGAGCTGGCGCCGGCGGTTCGTCGACGAGATCGGCATGGAGCCCAGCGCGTCGATCCACCGGCTGCACAACGCCATCCTCAAGGACGCGCCGGAACTCGCCCTGAGCGCCGAGGCGGCACCCGCCACGGACCGCCGCACCACTCCGGTGGAACTGCCCGCCGACGTCCTCGACTTCACCGGACGCGGCGAGGAGCTCGCCGCCCTGGACGCCCTGCTGGACCGCACGCCCGGTCGGCCGCCGGCCCGCACGGGCGTCGTCGCCGGCACCGCCGGGGTGGGCAAGACGAGCCTCGTGGTGCACTGGGCGAGCCGCGCCTGGGAATCCTTCCCCGACGGGCTGCTCTACGCGGACCTCTCCCAGTACGAGTGGAGCGACGAGGCGGCCACCGTGCACTGCCTGCTCCAGCGCTTCCTGCGCGTCCTCGGGGTCACCGCGGAGAACGTGCCCGAAGGGCTCGACGAATGCGTCTCGTTCTACCGCAGCCTGCTCGCCGAGCGTCGCGTCCTGGTGGTGCTCGACAACGCGCGGACACTCGCGCACGTCCAGCCGTTCCTGCCCGGGTACGGCGACTCACGGATCCTCGTCACCACCGACGGACGGCAGGACCCGTTGGCCGTCGGACGCGGAACGGTCCGCGTCGACCTGGACGCCCTGCCCCTGCCCGAGGCCGCCGACCTGGTGACGCGGCTGGTCGGCGAGCGACGCGTCCTGGACGACCCGCTGGCCATGCGCGAGCTGTGCCGGCTGTGCGGCGGGCTGCCCCTCGCGCTGCGCGCCGCCGCGGGCCGTCTCCTCGCCAAACCCCACTGGTCCGTACGGCACTTCGTCTACCGCATCTCCGAAGAGGACCGGCGCCTCGAAGAACTCGGTGCCGGCGGCGTGGAACTGCGAGCCGGATTCGAGCGCGGCTACCGCGGCCTGACCGCCGCAGCGGCCCACATGTGCCGCATGCTGGGACTCCTCGACACTGCGCACTTCACCGCGTACACGGGTGCCGCGCTGCTCGCTGTCGACCGGGCCGAAGCCGAGGACGCCATGGAGCAACTCTTCGACATGCATCTCGTGCGAGTGGCCGGCGTAGGGGCCGAGGGAACGCTCCGCTACGCCTTCCACGAACTGGTGCGGCTGTGCGCCCGGGAGAAAGCGCTCACGGAAGTGACCGAGGAGGAACGATACGCCGCGCTCGCCCGCCTTTCCGTCGCACAACTGGCCCGCTGCTGAACACAGGGAAATCACGCAGGGCGTCCGATCGATATTCCGCTGATAAGCCGCCCGCTTAACGTTCGGCGTATCAGCTGAAGGGGTCAGTGGGGCCCGGACAACTCGGCGCACGAAAGGTACGGGTGTGGAGACTGGGCCGCCGGGAGCGTTCTGGCACCGTGTGCTCACGGGCAGCAGGTACACGCCGCTGCCCCGATGGCCGGCGAACGCGCCGCGTCCCGCCGGAGCCGTCGGCCGCCGCGTGCCGCCCGAAACCCCGGGCACGCCGGCCGCGGTGTACGCCGGCGTGCCACCACGGACCGCGGACGCGCTGCGGCACCTGTGCCGGCGCTCCGCGGTGGCACTGGACACCGCGGTCCTCGCCGCGTACGTCAAGGTACTGGCGCAGGTCACCGGCGAACCGGCCGTGACCTGCGGCTATCGCTCGCCCGCCGGTGACGGTCCGGTGCCCTGCCCGGTGTCCGTCGCCGACGGTTCCTGGGCCGCGCTCCTCGGCGACGTGGCTCGCGCCGAGTCGGAGCTCGTCCGGCACCTCCCGGCCCGCTCCGAAGCACTGGGAGCCCTCCCGGCAGCGGAACCCGGCCTCCGCGGTCCCTTCTTCGACGCACTCTTCGTCGCGGGCCACGCGCCCCTCACCACCGACCTTCCGGCCGACGCCGTCCTCGCGGCGGGGCTGTCCCGGGACGGTGACGCGCTGACGCTGGTGCTCCGCCACCGACCGGAGGCGGTGGGCGGCGACCAGGCGGGACGCTTCGCCGGGTACCTGCTCGCCGCGCTGCGCGCGCTCACCGAGACACCGGAAGCCCTCCACCACGAGTGGAGCCCGGTCTCGGACGACGAAGTCAGCTATCAGACCCACGCGTTGGCCGGTCCGCGGCGCGAGCTGCCCGACCGCCGCGTGCACGAACTCTTCGAGGAGCAGGCCCGGCTGCGTCCCGACGACGTCGCAGCCGTGCACAACGCCACGGTGTGGACGTACGCGCAGCTCAACCAGCGCGTCAACCGGCTGGCGCACACCCTGCTGGACGCCGGACTGGCGGCCGAGGACGTGGTCGGCGTCGTCATGGAACGCGACCTGGAGTGGCTCGCGTCCGTGCTCGCCGTCCTCAAGGCGGGCGGCGTCTACCTGCCGGTGGAACCGCAGTTCCCCGCCCACCGGGTCGGTGACATGCTGCGACGCGCCGGCTGCCGGCACGTCCTCACCCGCCGTGGCGTCTCTCCCGGTCTCGGCACAGCCCTGGCGCGGCTGCCCGGCGTGCGCACCGACCACGTCGAGGAGGTGCTCGCCGCGCCGGGACCGGTGACGGATCCGAAGGTGCCGGTCGCGGCGGGACAGAGCGCGTACCTCTACTTCACCTCCGGCTCGACCGGCACGCCCAAGGGCGCGGTGTGCGAGCACGCGGGCTTCCTCAACCACCTCCTCGCCAAGATCGAGGACCTGGGTGTCACCGCCGGCACGGTGGTGGCGCAGACCGCACCCCAGTGCTTCGACATCTCCCTGTGGCAGCTCGTCGCGGCCCTCGCCGTCGGCGGTCGTACCGTCATCGTGGACCAGGCGGCCGTCGAGGACGTGGCGCTGCTCGTCGACACCCTCGCCAGGGAACGCGTCGAGGTCGCGCAGGTGGTGCCGTCCTACCTGGAGACGATGCTCGCCGAACTGGACCGCGAGCAGCGGCGCCTGCCCCACCTGCGCTGTGTGTCGGCGACCGGCGAGGCCTTGAAGAAGGAACTGGTCGAGCGCTGGTTCGCGACATGCCCCGAGGTGGCGCTCGTCAACGCGTACGGACTGACCGAGACGTCGGACGACACCAACCACGAGGTGATGCGGCACGTACCGGACCAGGCCGCGGTGCCGCTGGGCAGGCCCGTCGCCAACGTGCGGGTGTACGTCCTCGACCCGGCGCTACGGCCCGTCCCGCTCGGCTCACCGGGAGAGATCGCCTTCTCCGGGGTGTGCGTGGGCCGCGGCTACGTCAACGACGAGGAGCGGACCCGTGCCGCCTTCGTGCCCGATCCGCTCGTACCGGGGGAGCGGATGTACCGCTCGGGAGACTTCGGACGCTGGCTGCCCGACGGGCGCCTGGAGTTCCTCGGACGCCGGGACGCGCAGGTCAAGATCCGGGGCTTCCGGATCGAGATCGGCGAGATCGAGAACGCCCTGCTCAAGGTGAACGGCGTACGCGACAGCGCCGTCGTCGTGACGGGCACCGGGGAACACCGGCAGCTCGCCGCCTTCTGCACGGGCGCCGAGGTGCCCCCGGACCGCCTCGCGGCGGCCCTGCGCGAGGTACTGCCCGCGTACATGGTGCCGGATCACTTCCACCACCTGCCCGAGCTTCCGCTGACCGGCAACGGCAAGACCGACCGCAAGGCACTGGCCCGCATCGCCGACGGTCCGGCCGCCCACGACAGCCGCTCGCCGGCGCGGGAACCCGGCGGTGAGCCCCCGCGCACCGAGACCGAGCGCAGACTGGCCGGACTGTGGGCCGACGTGCTCAAGGTGCCGGCCGCCGGGATCCGCCGCGAATCCGACTTCTTCGCCCTGGGCGGAACCTCCCTCTCCCTCGTCCGCCTGGCCATCGGGCTCGACCGCGCGGTGTCACCCCGTGAGCTGCGGGACACCCCGCTGCTGGCGGACCTGGCCGCGCTCGTCGACGCCAAGACCGCGGCGGTGACCACCGAACCTACGACCACGGCGGCTGACACGCGTGACTGACGTGACGACAACCTCGACGTCCGAGGTCCTCCCCGACGGCTCCCGCCTCGTCCTGGAGCCGGGACGCACCCCACTCCTCCAGCTCCCGCACCAGGAACTGCCCGCGCCCGCCGTACGGCAGCTGCTCACCCGGCACGGCGCGGTCCTCCTGCGCGGGCTCGGCCTCACCGCCCCGGCGGACCTGGCCAGAGCGGCACACACCCTCGGGGTGACACCCGTGCCGGAACGCGAGGGCTTCGCGGCCCGCGACGACTTCGGCCAGGGGGTGTACTCGGCGTCGCGGTGGCCCGCCGACGAGCCGATGTGCATGCACCACGAGCTGAGCTACGCCGACGAGGTGCCGGGCATCGCGCTCTTCGGCTGTCTGAAGGCACCACGGCACGGTGGCGGCACGGCCCTGGCCGACGCGGCACGCGTCCTCGCCGCCCTGCCCGCGGAACTCGTGGACCCGTTCGCGCGACACGGCTGGCTGCTCGCCCGGCACTACGGCGAGGTGGGGGTGAGCTGGGCGGAAGCCTTCGGCACCGAGGACCGCGAGGCGGTGTCCGCGTACTGCCGCGACCACGCCGTGTCGCACCGGTGGCTCCCGGACGGATCACTGCGCACGCTCCAGCGCCGGGCCGCGGTCGTCGACCACCCCGCCCTCGGCGAGCGCCTGTGGTTCAACCAGATCGCGTTCCTGAACGAGTTCACCATGGACGCCACCGTCAGGGAGTACCTGGTCTCCCTGTACGGCCCGGACGCGTTGCCCTTCACCACCTTCCACGGCGACGGGACGCCCGTGCCGGAGCAGGCGGTCCAGGCCATCAACGACACGTACGCCGCGGCCACGGTCAGCGAGCCGTGGCAGGCGGGCGACGTGCTGGTCTTGGACAACCTGCGGATGGCCCACAGCCGCGAGGCGTACCAGGGCGAGCGCGAGATCGTCGCGCTGTTCGGGGACCCGGTGCGCCTTCCCGGGCACGTGTGGCCCGACTGAGTCGCCGACGACGGCGTCGTCGTGGCGATGGCGCCGGACCCGGGCGAGCGGCGCCCCGACACCATCCACCGGACGAAACGACGGAGCGTCAGATCAGCCGCATCCGGCCGGCACGCTCGACGGCGGCCGGATAGCAGTACGCGGCACGCGAGGCGGAGAGCAGCGGCACGCCCCGGGCATGCGCCACATGCGACGCGTGACAGGCGGCGAGCACCTCAGGGCCCTCGATGCGCTGGTCCGCGCACCGGGCGTACAGCCTGCCCGCGGCCACGGCGTCCTGCGGGGAGAGTTCGAGGATGTCGACACCCCCGCGGTCGAAGAGGTTCTGCACCGCTGAGCCCGTACCGAATGGATGCTCCTTCGTGCAGTAGTCGTCCCAGCAGGTGCGCATTGCACAGGCCACCGCGAAGGTGACGGCGGGTATGACGAGGTGAATGTCCTTGGACATGACGGCGGCTTTCACGGAAGACGCGGCCGAAGAGTGTCCGGTCGCAATCCGGTACAACGCGAAAGAATCGGCGACTGCGTACCCGTCTGAGGTTTCCAGGACGTCGTGCAGTTCCACTGATGCTCCCCTCGGTGGCAGGGCAGTTTACGTGACGGTGAGCGAAAGGATAGCGCCTGCCGAGACCGTTCAGGGGAGCCAACTCGGCGACCGATAAAGGCAGATGGCGCAGCGATATCGAAGTGATGCAAGCCCATGATGAACTGGACGCATCGGCTTCTCACGCTGCCGACGGCCCCATTATCGAAATCGAGGTTGTGGTGTGACGAACCCCTTTGAGAACACAGAGGGAAAGTTCCTCGTCCTGCTCAACGAGGAGGAGCAGTACTCGCTGTGGCCCAGCTCCATCGAAGTGCCCGAGGGGTGGCGGGTCGTCGTTGAGGAGACGGACCGGCAGGCGTGCGTCGACTTCATCGAGGAGAACTGGACCGATATGCGCCCCAAGTCGCTGCGCGACGCCATGGACGCACACGTCTGAGAAAGCCTTCGAGCCAGGGCGGGCCGCCGCGGAGGACGCCCCGCCCTGGCTTGCTTTCCCCTTCATTTTTCCGGATTCGCAACTCATGGGGTAGGTAGCAGGTGTCTGGCACTGGAACCGCTCGCCGGCCGTTGTCCGCTGCGCAGTCGGGCGTCTGGTTCGCCCACCAGATGGGCGTGACGGACCTGGACTTCAGTCTCGCCCAGTGCGTGGAGATCCGCGGCACCATCGACGCGGAGCTGCTGGCGGCGGCCACCCGCGCGGCCCTCGAAGAGGCGGACGCCCTGCGCGTCCGCTTCACCGAGGACGCGGACGGCGTGTGGCAGACACCCATGCCCGTCCCCGACGGCGTCCTGTCCTTCCACGACGTGTCGGCCGACCCGGACCCCGCCGAGACCGCGCTGCGCCGGATGCGCGAGGACCGCGCCCGCCCCGTCGACCTCCTCGCCGAGCGGCTGTACGACCTGGCCCTGTTCCGCCTCGCACCGGACCACTTCTTCTGGTACACCCGCGCCCATCACGCCGTCATCGACGGCCACGGCGCCACCCTGTTCACCCGCCGCGTCGCCGACATCTACACGGCCCTCGCCCAGGGCGATCCCCTCGGTGACTCGCCGTTCGGCACCTTCGCCACCCTCGTCTCCGAGGACCAGGAGTACCGGGCGTCGGCGGACTTCGCCACGGACCGCGCCTACTGGGAGAACCGACTCGCCGACCGGCCGGCCAGGTTCAGCCTGTCGCGGCGCACCGCCGCATCCCGCGCCTCCTCGCTGCGCGCCACCACCCACCTCGCGGCACCGCTCAACGACGCGCTCATCGCCGCCGCCCGCACCGCCCGCACCCACTGGTCGGTGCTCCTCACCGCCGCCGTCGCCCTGTACGCGCACCGCATGACCGGCGCCGACGACATCACGCTCGGCTTCCCCGTCACCGCCCGCGTCAGCCTCGCGGCCCGGCGCACCCCCGGCATGACCGCCAACGTCGTCCCCCTGCGCCTGGCCGTCTCCGCCGACGACGACTTCGCCGGCCTCGTCCGGCGGACCGGCCAGGTCGTGCAGGACGCGCTGCGGCACCAGCGCTACCGCCAGGAAGACCTGCAGCGTCACTTCGCCACCGCCGCCGACGGCTCCGGCTCCTTCGGCCCGCTGGTCAACATCATGACCGTGGACGACGGGCTCACCTTCGGCGAGTACCCCGCCCGACTCGTCAACCTCGGCAACGGGCCCCTGGACGACCTGGCCTTCGACGTGTACGGCACCGCCCGCGGCGAGAGCCTCGTCATCCACCTCGACGGCAACGACACCCTCTACACCGCCGAGGAACTCGGCGGACACCTGGAGCGATTCGAGCACATCCTGGGCGCGGCCCTGGCCGACCCCGGCCGGACCGTGGCCCAGCTGGACCCGCTGCCGCCGCGCGAGCGGCAACTGATCCTCGGCACGTGGAGCACCCCCGCCGACGACACGCCGCCCGCGACGACGGTACCCGAGCTGGTCCAGGAGCAGGTCCGGCGCACCCCCGACGCCCCCGCCGTGACCAGCACCGCGGGCGACGTCTCGTACCGTGAGCTGAACGCCCGCGCGAACCGTCTGGCCCGGCTGCTGATCGACCACGGCGCGGGCCCGGGGCACACGGTCGCCCTCGCCCTGCCGCGGTCCCCGGAGTGGGCCGTGGCCGCGCTCGCGGTCGCCAAGACCGGCGCGGCCTGCCTGCTCCAGCACCCCGACGCACCGGCCGTCTCCGACGACGCCCCCCGACCCGTGTGCGCGGTGACATCGGGCCACACCCTCACCCCGCTCCCGCGCACCCTGCCACGCGTCACCCCGGACGCACCGGACACGGCCGAGGCCCTCGCCCGGTACGCGGACACGGACGTCACCGACGAGGACCGCACAGCCACCCTGCTGCCCGCGCACCCGGCGCAGACGAGCCACCCGGCGGGCGAGACGACCTCCCACGCGGCCCTCACCAGCCGGCTCGCCTGGCTGCGCACCGCCCACCCGCAACGCCCCGGCGACCGCGCCCTGCACGGCACCGCATCCCTGTGGGCGTTCTTCCGGGCGCTCAGCAGCGGGGCGACCCTGGTGATCCCGCACCCGGACGCGCCCCACCCGACCCCCGGCGCACCTCAGCGTGACGCGACGCGCACGGCCGCCGCCCTCGCCGCGGACATCAGGACGCACGGCGTCACCACCCTGCACACCACCCCCACGGTGCTGGCCGCACTCCTCGCCGAGCACGCGGACGCGTGCACCTCCCTGCGCGCCGTCGTCTGCGCCGGCGAACCCCTCCCGGCCTGGCTGCCGCCCCGCTTCCACGACACCCTGCACCAGGCGGCCCTGTACGC
This sequence comes from Streptomyces sp. NPDC046727, assembly GCF_040645635.1. Classification (NCBI taxonomy): domain Bacteria; kingdom Bacillati; phylum Actinomycetota; class Actinomycetes; order Kitasatosporales; family Streptomycetaceae; genus Streptomyces; species Streptomyces sp. NPDC046727. The sequence goes on along the minus strand of NZ_JBEYYR010000011.1, from coordinate 2,620 downwards.
CGCCCACACCCCGGCCGGAGCCGGCGTCCCCGCCCTCTTCTGGGCCGCCGACAGCGACACCGGCACCGGCGGCGCCCCCCTGGGCCGCCCCATGCCCGGCACCCGCGCCTACGTACTCGACGCACAGCTGCGCCCGGTTCCGCCCGGCGCGACCGGCGAGCTGTACCTGGCGGAGGAGGCGGCCGCCCTCGGCCTCCCCGCCCGGCCGGCCCGCACCGCCGCATTCCTCGTCGCCGACCCGCACGGTCGGCCCGGCGGGCGACTGCGGCGCACCGGGGAGCCGGCCCGATGGCGCGCCGACGGCACCCTCGAACAGGCCGGCTCCGCGGCCCGGACCGCCGTCCCCGGCCCGGGCGGGGACCTCGCCGCCGTCGAAGCCGCCGTACTGACGCACCCCCACGTCGCCCAGACGGCCGTCCTCGACCGCGCGGACGCGTCGGGCACCCCGCTCCGCGTGGCGTACGTGGTGCCGCGCTCCGGCGCCACCGTCGACCCGGACACGATCCGGCGCCACGCCGCCGAACGGCTGCCCGAAGCACAGGCCCCGACGGCACTGGTGGTCCTCGACGCGCTGCCCGTCACCCCGCACCACCTGCTCGACCACGCGGCCCTGCCCCTTCCGGCCGGGGCCGCGGCACCGGCCCGCCGCACCGCCCGCAACCCCAGGGAAGCGGCGCTGTGCCGCCTCTTCGCGGAGGTACTGGGCGTCGACACCCCCGGCATCGACGACAGCTTCTTCGACCTCGGCGGCCAGTCCCTCACCTCCGTCCGGCTCCTGAGCCGGGTCCGCAAGGAGTTCGGCGCCGAGATCCCCGTGCGCGCCCTGTTCGAGGCGCCCACGGTGGCCCAGTTCGCCCAGCGGCTCGACGCGGCCGAGCGCGCCGCCGACCACGCCCTGGTCCCCGCCGAGCGTCCCGAGGTGATCCCCCTCTCGTTCGCGCAGCGCCGCCTGTGGTTCCTCAACCGCCTCGAAGGGCCCACCTCGTCGGCGTACAACATGTCGTTCGCCGTACGACTCACGGGCACCCTGGACCGGGACGCCCTGGCCGCCGCCCTGCGGGACACCGTCGAGAGGCACGAGTCGCTGCGGACCGTCTTCCCCGAAGGCCCCGACGGCGCCCCCCACCAGGAGATCCTCAGCGCCGACCGGGTCCCCGCCACCCCGCTCGACACCGTGCCCACCAGCGCCGACGAGCTGCCGCTGCTCCTCGGCCAGGCCGCCGGGCGCGGCTACGACCTGACCCGCGACCTGCCCCTGCGCTGCGTCCTGTTCACCGTCGACGACACCTCGCACGTACTGCTCGTCGTACTGCACCACATCGCCGGCGACGGCTGGTCGATGGTCCCCCTCGCGCGCGACCTGGTCACCGCGTACGAGGCACACACGGCAGGCGCCACCCCGGACTGGAAGCCGCTGCCCGTGCAGTACGCGGACTACTCCTTGTGGCAGCGCCGCGCCCTCGGCGACGAGAACGACCACGACAGCCCGCTCGCCCGCCAGCTCGCCTACTGGGCACGGACGCTGGACGGACTGCCCGAGCAGCTTGAACTGCCGGCCGACCGGCCGCGCCCGGCCGTCGCCTCGCACCAGGGCGAGAGCCTCCCGGTGACCCTCGGCCCCGCCCTGCACCAGGCCCTGGCCGAGCTGGCACAGGAGACCGACGCCAGCCTCTTCATGGTGGTCCAGGCGGCGTTCGCGGCACTGCTGTCCCGCATGGGTGCGGGTACGGACATCCCGATCGGTTCGCCGGTGGCCGGCCGCACGGACGAGGCGCTGGACGAGCTGGTCGGGTTCTTCGTGAACACACTGGTGCTGCGGACGGACGTGTCGGGTGACCCGACGTTCCGTGAACTGGTCGACCGGGTCCGTGAGGCCGACCTGGCCGCCTACGCGCACCAGGACGTGCCGTTCGAGCACCTCGTGGAGACGCTGAACCCCGCCCGCTCCATGGCCGCGCACCCGCTCTTCCAGGTGATGCTCGCCTTCCAGAACAACGAAGCGCCCCGCTTCGAACTCCCCGGCATCACCACCGAGATCGAGCAACTCGACACCGGGGCATCGAAGTTCGACCTGCTCCTGAACCTCACCGAACAGCACGACGCCGACGGCGAGCCCACCGGTCTGACGGGATTCCTGGAGTACGCCGTCGACCTCTTCGACCGGGCGACGGTCGAGGGCCTGGTGGAGCGGCTGGGCCGACTGCTGTCGGCGGTGGTGGCGGATCCGGATGCGCGGATCGGCCGGCTGGATGTGTTCCTGGAGGGGGAGCGCCGGGAGGTACTGCACGGCTGGAACGACACGGGTGTGGTGGTGCCGTGGGTGTCGTTGCCGGAGTCGTTCGAGGCGCGGGTGGCGGTCGATCCCCAGGCGTCTGCCGTGGTGTTCGAGGGTGTGGAGCTGTCGTACGGGGAGGTGAATGCTCGGGCGAACCGGTTGGCGCGGTTGCTGGTGGAGCGTGGGGCGGGGCCTGAGAGGGTGGTGGCGTTGATGCTGCCGCGTTCGGAGTGGTTGCCGGTGGCGTTGCTGGCGGTGGTGAAGTCGGGTGCGGCGTATCTGCCGGTGGATCCGGAGTATCCGGCGGAGCGGATCGCCTACATGCTCGATGACGCGCGGCCGGTG